>CAYSAR010000047.1:0-12282 GCA_964428985.1 uncultured Gemmatimonadaceae bacterium
GGCGCTCGATGGCGTGCGCGACGTCGAACGGCTCGCGGGCAAGGCGTCGGCCGGCCGCGCGACGCCGCGCGACCTGCGCGCACTTGGCGATTCGCTCGCGAAACTCCCCGAGGTCGCGCGTGCCCTCGGCCGCACGACGTGCCGCGGCGCGCTCGCGCGCGTGCGCGACGAGTGGGACGATGCCACCGAGCTCGCGACGGAGATCACGCGCGCGCTCGTCGCGCGACCGCCGCTCACGTTCGGGGACGGGGAGACGATCGCGCCGGGCATCGATGCGGGGCTCGACGAGCTGCGCGCGATCGCCACCGGCGGCAAGGACGCGATCGCCGCGCTCCAGGCGGAGGAGCGCGCGCGCACCGGCATCGCGTCGCTCAAGGTCGGATATAACCGCGTGTTCGGGTACTACATCGAGGTCTCGAACGCGAACCGCGCGAGCGTCCCCGCCGACTATCAGCGCCGCCAGACGCTGACCGGCGCCGAGCGCTACGTGACGCCGGCGCTCAAGGAGTTCGAGGAGAAGGTGCTGCATGCGACCGAGCGCATCGAGCTCCTCGAGCGGCAGCTCTTTGAGGCGCTGCGCGCGAAGGCCGGTGCGGCGATCGCGCGGCTCCAGGGGATCGCCGGTCACGTCGCGCTGCTCGACGTCATCGCATCGCTCGCCGAGGTCGCGGCGCGAGAAGGCTATGTGAGGCCGATCGTCGATGATGGCGACGCGCTCGAGATCGAGCGCGGCCGGCATCCGGTCGTCGAGCGCATGATGCCGCGCGATCAGTTCATCCCGAACGACGTGCGGCTCTCGCCCGACGCGCGCATGATCATCCTCACCGGCCCGAACATGGCCGGCAAGAGCACGATCCTGCGGCAGGTCGGGCTGCTCGTGCTCATGGCGCAGATGGGGAGCTTCGTCGCCGCGGCGCGCGCGCGCGTCGGCGTCGCCGACCGCGTCTTCACGCGCGTCGGCGCGAGCGATAACCTCGTGCGCGGCCAGTCGACGTTCATGGTCGAGATGGCCGAGACGAGCGCGATCCTTCACACCGCGACGCAGCGGAGCCTCGTGCTGCTCGACGAGATCGGCCGTGGCACCGCGACCTGGGACGGTCTCTCGATCGCCTGGGCGGTCAGCGAGCACCTGCACGAGCGCGTCGGCTGCAAGACGATCTTCGCGACGCACTACCATGAGCTCACGCAACTCGCCGAGGAGTATCCGAGCGTGCGCAACCAGAGCGTCATGGTGCAGGAGGTCGGGGAGAAGATCCTCTTCCTGCATCGCCTGCGCGACGGCGGCGCCGACCGCTCGTACGGCATCGAGGTCGGGCGACTCGCCGGGCTACCGGCGTCGGTGATCGGCCGCGCGCGCGAGCTGCTCGGCGTGCTCGAAGGCGAGCATCTCGTGCCGGCGCTCGCGAGCGGCGCAAACGGTTCGGTGACGCCGACCACTTCGGGCCGCGCCGCCGCATCGCGACCCGAGAACGCCGACCAACTCGCGCTCTTCACGCCGGCCGCGCCGCATCCCGTCGTCGAACAGCTCCGCGACGTCGACGCGAACGCGCTCACGCCGCTCCAGGCGCTCACGTTGCTCGCCGAGCTCTCGGCGAAGGCGCGAGAGCGCCAGTAGATTCCGCGACGACCTCGCACGGGAACCCATGCCGACCAACGAACGCCATCGCCGGCCTTACGAGTCCGTCCTCGAGACCATCGGCTGGACGCCCCTGATCCGCCTCACGCGCGTGACGCAGGGCATCAAGACGCCGGTGTATGGGAAGGCCGAATTCTATAATCCCGGTGCGTCGGTGAAGGACCGTATCGGCCTGCCGATGGTCGAGGCGTTCGAGCGGGCGGGGAAGCTCAAGCCGGGCGGCACGATCGTCGAAGGCACGAGCGGCAACACCGGCGTCGGGCTCGCGATCGCGGCGGCGCTCAAGGGTTATCGCTGCATTTTCACGATGCCAGACAAGATGTCGCAGGAGAAGGTGCGGTTGCTCAAGGCGTTCGGCGCCGAGGTCATCATCACGCCGACGGCGGTCGCGGCCGACCATCCCGACAGCTACACGTCGATGGCGAAGCGCATCGCGAAGGAGACGCCGAACGCGGTGCTCGCCGACCAGTTCTACAATCAGGAGAACCCCGCGGCGCACGAGGCGACGACCGGGCCTGAGTTGTGGGAGCAGACCGAGGGTCGCATCACGCACCTCGTCGCCGGCGCGGGCACCGGCGGCACGCTCACCGGCGCGGGACGCTATCTCAAGAAGCGGAATCCGAGGATCCAACTCGTCGGTGCCGATCCGGTGGGGTCGATCCTCGCCGAGACGTGGCGATCGGGCGGGAAGTCGAAGCCGGAAGGGACGCCGTACAAGGTCGAGGGCATTGGACAGGACAAGATCCCGGGCACGCTCGACCTCTCGTTGATCGACGAGTTCCAGACGGTGAGCGACCGCGACGCGTTCGCGATGGCGCGCCGCCTCACGCGCGAGGAAGGGCTCTTCGTCGGCGGTTCGTCGGGATTGATCGCGCATGTCGCGCTCAGCGTCGCTCGGCGCATCAATGACCCCGAGGCGTGCGTCGTCACGCTGCTCTGCGACACCGGCGAGCGGTATCTCTCGAAGGTCTACAACGACGAGTGGATGCGCGAGAACCAGATGCTCGACGCGGCGAAGGTGACGCTCGGGCAGCTGCTCGGCGCGAAGGGCGGTGCGATCCCGGCGCTCGTCAGCACCGCGCCGGGTGCGAGCGTGCGGCAGGCGCTCGGCCTCATGGCCCTGCATGACGTATCACAGCTGCCGGTCATGGATGGCGCGGCGTGCGTCGGGTCGGTCAGCGAGAGCGTGCTGAGCGTGCGCGGACTCGAGGACACGAAGGTGCTCGAGCGCACGGTGAGCGACGTCATGGATCCGCCGTTCCCGATCGTCGACGCGGGCATGCCCGCGGACGCAGCGGTGAAGATGCTCGGTCGCAACAATCCGGCGGTGCTCGTCCGCGACCATGGGACGGTGCAGGGAATCCTCACGCGCAGCGACCTGCTCCAGTTCCTGATGGCGCGTTGATGGCGGATCGGCTGCGGATCCTCGTCGTGAAGGGCGGCGACTCGTCGGAGCGCGAGGTGTCGCTCTCGACGGGCGGTCGCGTCGCGGCGGCGTTGCGCGAGCGCGGGCATGACGTGCGCGAGGTGGATCCGAAGGGTGATCCACTCTCGATCCTCGACGATGCGCGGAACGCCGACGTCGCCTGGCTCGCGCTGCATGGTGGATGGGGCGAGGACGGCACGATTCAGGCGCTGCTCGACCTCGCCGGCGTGACCTATACGGGGAGCGGTCATCTCGCGAGCGCGCTCGCGATGGACAAGGATCTCTCGAAGCACCTTTTCAGGGCAGCGGGGGTCCGCACCGCCGATTGGCGCATGCTCGTCGCCGGCGTCGACTCGCCAACGAAGTGGCGCAGCGAGGGTTACGCGGCCGAGGTCGCGCACTCGCTCGGCATGCCGCTCATCGTCAAGCCGTCGAAGGAAGGATCGACGGTCGGGCTGACACTCGTGAAAGCGGCCAAGGAACTCCCCGATGCGATCGCGCTCGCGTTCGAGCGGGACGATGAGGTCATGATCGAGGCGTACATCCCTGGTCGTGAGCTCACGGTGAGCGTGCTCGGCGACACCGTCTGGCCGGTTGGCGAAATCATCCCCACGCACGAGATTTACGACTACGAGTGCAAGTACGTGCCGGGGATGGCGGAGGAGGAGTTCCCGGCGCGCATCCCCGACGCGGTGCGCGATGAGGCGCAACACCTCGGCTTGCTCGCGTACCGTGCGCTCAAGCTCAGCGGATGCGCGCGGATCGACTTCCGCTTGCATCCGGACGGTGGGTTGTTCTGCCTCGAGGCGAACACGCTGCCTGGGATGACGGCGACGAGTCTCGTCCCCCAGGCCGCCGCGGCCGCGGGGATCACGTTCCCCGAGCTGTGCGAACGGATCGCGCTCGATGCGATCGCGGCGCGCGGCGCGAAGTAGGCGGTCACCGCAGTCACGAAGGGGCAAGGCATGACGGGTGGGACACCGATGGTCGCGGCGGCGCTGAGTGGCGTGCCGGCAGGGGTGCAGTCGCTCGGGCCGTGGGCGGGCCGGCGGCAATTGTTCGTGCGCTTCGCCGGCGAGGCCGAGACGGCGACGATGTACATGGCGACGGCGCTCGTGCGCGAGATGGAGCGCCAGCTCTCGCGCTCGACGTTCCACTCGATCGTCATCGGCGGGCGCGACGCGCTCGGTAACGTGCCCTTCCTGCTCGCGGCGTTCGATGCGGCCAAGCCGAAGGTGCCGGTCATGCTGGATACCGACGGGCAGCGACCCGAGGCGCTCGGCCAGCTGCTGCCGCACCTCGCGCTCGTGCAGGCGACGGTGGAGTTCATCGGCGGCGAGGCGATGCTCGATCACGTGATCGCCACCGTGTCGATCGCCGCGAAAGGTGGCTGCGCGCATGCGCTGGCGATCTGCCCGCGCGAAGACACGACCGACTCGCTGATGCTGCGGCTCGTGGAAGAGGCGCACGCCGCGAGTGCCGATACTCAGGTCGTGATCCATCCCTTCCTGACCGGCGACCTGAACCCGATGCTCGACCGCCGCTGGGCGTCCCTGCTCGAGCAGGCGAGCGCGATGCACGGTGACGTGCGGCTCGCGCTGCGGTTGCCGCCCCCGACGGGGCTGCGCTGACGATGGAGCCGCTCGCGACCGGGCTTGGCGAGCCGCAGCGCGGCCCGCGCGTGACGCGCGGCGTGCTTTGGCTCGTCGCGGCGATCGCGGCGGTGGAGTTCGTGCAGTTCACGCTCGTGCAGCCGGCCGACGTGCAGGCGGCGCTCGGGTTCCGTCGCGGCGATCTCGATGCCGGGCAGTGGTGGTCGGTCGCGACGTATCCGTTCGTGCACGCGAGCACTTGGATGGCGCTGCTCAATGCCTACGGGTTGCTGATCTTCGGTCCGCGGCTCGAGCGCACGTGGGGGACGCGGCGGTTCCTCGCGTTCGCGTGGCTCGCCGCCGTGGGCGGGTGGATGCTGCACCTCTTCATCGGCGGGTCGGCGCCGCTGCTCGGCGCGACGGCGATGTCGCTCGGCGTGCTCACGGCGTACGCGGCGCAATGGGGCGCCGACGAACACCAGCTCGCCGGCGGGCTCGTCATGAGTGGCCGCTGGATCGCGTTCGTCGTCGCCGCGATCCTCGTGCTCGTGGGGCTGCAGGAACCGGCGGGCGGGAGCCTCGCGTACACGGCGCACCTCGGGGGCGTCGCCGTCGCGTGGGCGTGGGTGCGCGCGACGCGCGTGACGCTCGTCGAGCGGTTCCGCGAGGGCATGCACGCCGTGCCGGACGAACCACCCGAGGACCAGCCGCCGCGTGCGGTGCCGAAGACGCTGCCGCGGTCGCGGAGCCGCGAACGCGAGACGATCGACGACGTCGTCGCGCGGTCGAACGCCGCGAACTCGGCGCAGCAGCGCGCGCAGGCCGCGCGCCCGCGGACGCCGGCCGATTCGCCGGCGGTGAAGCCCTTGCCTGATCTCGACGCCATCCTCGACAAGATCTCAGCCCAGGGGATCGACACGCTGACGCCCGACGAGCGTCGCGTGCTCGACGACCATTCGAAGCGGCTGCGCGACCGGTAGGGACCGATGCCACAACCTGAACTGCTCGAGACGTTCCCGAACCCGTACGCGGACCGGGATTACGAGATCTTCATGACGACGCCGGAGTTCACGTCGCTCTGCCCATTGGGCGGCGTGGAGTCGGATGCGGCGGAGCTCGCGCTCTTGAAGGGCGGCGCGCCGGACTTCGCGACGATCAACATCACGTACGTGCCGGATGAAGTGTGCGTCGAGCTCAAGAGCTTGAAGCTCTATCTGTGGAGCTTCCGGAACGACGGGATCTTCTACGAGCGCGTCGTGAACCGGATCCTCGACGACCTCGTGGCGAAGGTGCAGCCGCGGTCGATGACGGTGGTCGGGGATTTCAACGTGCGGGGCGGGATCAAGAGCGTGATCACGGCGAAGTACGCGAAGCGTTGAACGGCGGGACGGTCAGCGTCACTGGCGGCGCGACGTTCGAGTTGTATCCGCCGACGATTTCGTAACTGCCGATGACGGACTGGAAGACGTACACCCCGCGTCGCGTCTCGCCGGCGCGGAACGGCGCCTGCGTCGCCGTGCCTGATTCGTTCTGCGTGCAGGCGAGGCCGTCCTTGAGACACGCGAACTCGTCGCCAGGCGCAGCCGACAGGTCGACCCACACCGGGACGTCCGACGGGTTCCGCGCCGCGACGATGACGGTCGCCCAGCCGAACTCAAGAGGAAGCGGCGGCAAGACGGTCACGGTGACTTCGAGCTCGCTCGGGGCGATCACCGGTGATGCCGCCGTCGGCAGCGCGGAACGGCCTCCGGCCTCCCTCTCACAGTCGCCCTCGCAGACGACGAGACCGCCGCAGTCCTCGAGGAACTCGGGACCGTGGCGATTGCCCTTGCGCAGCGCGTGCAGCATCTCGTGCCGGACGACCTGGTCGTCGTTCAGATACGACAGGTTGAGGTAGATGCGATTGAGGTCCGGCCAATAGGAACCAATCGCGTCCTCGTCGCCTCGCGCTCCGGCGGAGCCGGTCGTCACGAACCAGTCGATGGCGTTGAAGTCGCGGGTGATGCCGCTGCAGCTCTCGACCGATCGCCAGAGCGTGCGGTACTTCGCCGGTGGGACCATAAAGGTGGCGGGCGGCGGGCTGACGGTGTCGAGGCAGGCAAGGGTGACGATCGCCGCGCCAACTAGCAGCCATGAACTCGATCGTAGGCGCATGCGGATGCTGTCTGCTAGACCGGCGAAATATGCCCCGAGCTCCATCCAATACTCCCCCGCCTCCCCGCACCCCACCGCGGATACGTCCCCAGCAACCGCACATCATCCGCCGCGCTGGCGATGTCCCGCACCACTGCCTCGGCCGCCGCATCCCCGACCTGGTGGTCGAACTCCATGAAGAAGCGATAGCTCCACGGTTCGCCGGTCGGACGTGATTCAAGGCGACGGATGCTCACGCCATGCTTCGCGAGCGGGCCGAGGGCGTGAAGCAATGCGCCGGGACGATCGCCCGTGCGCAGGATGACCATCGTGCGTGCGGGAGTGCCGGCCGGCAACGGCATCGCGGCGCGCGAGAACGCGAGGAAGCGCGTCTGGTTGTCGTCGCGATCCTCGATGTCGGCCTTCAACACCTGAAGATTGTAGTGGAACGCCGCGCGGCGGCTCGCGACGGCGGCGATCGCGGGGTCCTGCACGCGGCTCACGTCCATCGCCGCGCCAGCGGTGTCGTACACGGCGTGCGGCTCGAGCTGCGGATGCTCGGCGAAGAAGCGCCCGCACTGCGCGAGCGCGACGGGATGGCTCAGGACGGTCGTGATCTTCTCGAACGTCGTCGTCTTCGCGCCGAGGAGGCAGTGGTGTACGGCGACGACGGTCTCGGCGATCGCATACAGGCCGGGCATCGCCGAGATCGCGTCGTGCGTGCCGTCGATGGAGCCGGTGATCGTGTTCTCGATCGGCAACACGCCACGATCGGCGATGCCTGATGCTACCGATGCCGTGACGTCGGCGAAATCGCGATAGGGCAACCGCTCCACATCGCCGCCCCAGAGTTGCTGGATCGCCTCATCGCTGAAGGACCCGAGCTCACCCTGGAGCGCGATGCGGAGACGGCCGTCCTTGCTCACTCGCGCGTGATGTCGTTGACGTCGAGCACGGTGCTCGGCCCGAGCTTGAGCGCCTCGATGCCGGCGCGCACGCGCGCGAGGTCACCGACGACGACGATGATGGCGCCCTCGGCGGGCACGTAGCGCCGTGCGACGCGCTGCACGTCGGCGGCGGTCACCTTGTCGACGGCGGCGGCGTACTCCTGGAGCCAGGTGAGCGGCAGGTTGTACGCGGCGAGACTCGTAATCTGACCCGCGATCTGCGACGTCGACTCAAGGTCTCCCGGGATGCCGAGCTTGATGTAGGCCTTCGCGCGGTCGAGCTCGACCGGCGAGACGAGCGAATCGCGGATGAGCCGCAGTTCCTTGAAGAACTCGACGAGCGAGCTGTCGGTCACGTCGGTGCGCACGTCGCTGCTCGCGATGTACGGACCGGGGAGCGGACGCCACGAGAAGCCCGAACTCGCGCCGTAGGTGTAGCCCTTGGTCTCGCGCAGGTTCGTCATGAGCCGCGACGAGAACGAGCCGCCGAGAATCGTGTTCATCACCTGGATCGCGGCGAAGTCGGCGGTCGTGCGCTCGACGCCGGGGGCACCGATGTAGATGACCGACTGCGCGGCGTTCGGCTTGTCGACGAGGTAGACCTGCGTCGCCGTCGGCTTCTTCGCCTCGACCAATACGGGTCCCGGCGTGCGCTCGGCGCCCTGCGCGCGCCAGCCCGAGAAGCGTGCGTCGATCAGTCGACGCGCGTCGGCCTCGGTGAGGTCACCGACGATGGTGAACGCGGCGCGGTTCGGCCGGAACGAGCCGGCGTAGAACGCACGCACCGTCGCCGAGTCGAGCTTCGTCGTGGAGATCGAATCGCCGCCGATCGTGTTGTTGTACGGATGGCCGGCCGGGTAGAGCGTCTGGTAGAACGCGAGCGATGCGAGCGCGCGCGCCTGGTCCTTCTGCTGGAGCAGGCCGGCGAGGCGCAGGTCGCGCTGGCGGCGCACTTCGGCCTCGGCGAAGTGCGGGCGCAGCGCGATGTCGGCCATGAGGTCGAGCGCCGGCTCGAGGTTCCGGCGCGAGACCTTCAGCGAGATCGTCGTGTTGTCCCAGTCGGCGGTCGTGAAGAGCGAGGCGCCGAGGAACGCGAGCTCGGCTTGGAGCGCGTTCGCGTCGCGCGTGCCGGCGCCTTCATCGAGCATGCCGGCGGTGAACGACGCGAGGCCGGGCATGTCGCGGTCGAGGCGCGCGCCACCGGCGACCTGGAGCGTGACCTGCACGAGCGGGAGCTCGCGATGCTCGACGACGCGGAGCTGTGCGCCGTTGGCCAGCCGTGAGACCTTCACCGCAGGGACGCTGAGCGGTGCCGGGTCGGGAAGGGCGGGTGGCTTCGTACGGTCGAACGCGCCCTGCGCGTCGAGCGCGAGCGGGGCTGCGAGGAGGAGCGCTGCGGCGATGGAGGGACGAGTGCGCATGCTCACTGGACGACCCTCCGCTGGGCGGCGAGTTCCTTCTTGCCATTCGGCACGACGCTCAGCGTGACGCGTCCGCCGGCGAAGTACTGCCGCACGACGCGCTGCACGTCGGCAGCGGTCACGGCGAGATAGCGGTCGAGGTCCTTCTGGAAGTAGTCGGGGGTGCCGGTCGCGTAGTAGTACGAGTTGAGCTGGTCGGCCTTCGCGCTCGTGAACTCGAGACGATTGAGGAACGAGGCCTCGATCGCGTTCTTCGCCTGCTCGAGTTCACGTGCGGTCGGACCGTCGCGCCCGAGCTTCTCGAGCTCGGCCTCGATGACGGCCTGGAGTGTGTCGAGCGCGATGCCGGGGCGCGCCGTCGCGATGACCTGGAGGTCGCCGTCGAGTCGCTTCGACGAGTTGTTGACGAACGCGTTCGTTGCGAGCTCGCCTTGGTAGACGAGCGCCTGCGTGAGGCGGCTATTGCGGGCGCCGGTCAGGATGTACGCCGCGATGTCGAGCGCCGCGTCGTCCTTGCTGTACTCCTTCGTGCCGTGCCACGCGAGGTAGAGACGCGGGAGCTGCACGCGGTCCTCGAGCACGATGACGGTGTCGCGCACGGTGAACGGTGCGGGTGCGGGGCGCTCGATCGCCGGACCGCGCGGGATCTCACCGAACATCTGGCGTGCGAGCGCTTTCACCGAATCGGGATTCACCGCGCCGGCGACGACGATCGTCGCGTTGTTCGGTGCGTAGTACGTGCGGAAGAACTCCTTCACGTCCTCGAGCGAGGCGGCGGAGAGGTCGGCCATCGAGCCGATCGTGCTCCACGAGTACGGGTGACCCGCCGGATAGAGTGCCGGCAGCAGGTTCTCGGCGACCATGCCGTAGGGCTGGTTCTCGTAGCTCTGGCGGCGCTCGTTCTTCACGACGTCGCGCTGGAGGTCGACCTTCGGCGCATCCATCGTCTCGAGCATCCAGCCGAGTCGGTCGGCCTCGAGCCAGAGCATGAGTGGGAGCGCGCTCGACGGACCTTCCTCGTAGTAGTTCGTGCGGTCGGGGTTCGTCGAGCCGTTGTTGCTCGCGCCCGCGGCCTCGAGGAGCCGGTCGAACTGCGGGTACGGCGCGTTCTTCGAGCCCATGAACATCAGGTGTTCGAAGAGGTGCGCGAAGCCGGTCCGGCCGACCTTCTCGTCGCCGGAGCCGACGTGATACCAGACGTTCGTCGTCACGACGGGGACGGTGCGGTCCTCATGGATGATGAGCGTGAGGCCGTTCGGGAGCGTGTCGACGACGACCGGCACCTTGATCGGGCCGGCCTGCGCGGTGGCGGACGTCGACGGCACGAGCGCCGCGACGAGCGCGAGCGCCGCACCGGCGAGCGCCGTGCGCGTGAGGGGACGGTGTTGCGTTCTCATGGATGGTCCTTGGACTCCGGAGAAGGTACGGGAAACGGTCACTGTACGCACTGGCCGCGCGGATCGGGCTTCGGCTTGTCGACGAGCGGACGTTCGGACGCATCGGCGACGGCACGGGTGAGGTCCCGCACGAACCGCGAGACTTTCGCGAGCTTCTCGAAGTCGATGTGCTCGACCTCGTCGGTCACCTCGTGGTAGTCGGCATGGCCGCCGGTCGTCATGAACACGACGGGGATGCCGTAGCGCGCGTACATGTAATGATCGGACCGGCAGTAGTACTGCTCGGGATGCCCGGGCGCATCGTACTGATAGTCGAACTTCCAGTTGAAGCGACCGTCAGCGCTGACCTTCTCGACGAGATCGCCGAGCTGTGTCGACAGGCGGCGCGAACCGATGAGCTGGAGGTAGTCGGGACCGCCGTCGGTCTCCTCGCCGGCGCGGCCGCGCCCGATCATGTCGATGTTGACCTGCGCGACGATCGCCTCGCGCGGGACGGTCGGATGGTCGGTGAAATGTTCCGAGCCGAAGAGGCCGAGCTCCTCGCCGACGTGCCAGATGAAGAGGATAGACCGTTTCGGCTTCTGCCGATCGGTCGCGAACGCGCGCGCGACCTCAAGAAGCCCCATCGAGCCCGAGCCGTCGTCGTCGGCGCCATTGTAGATGGAGTCGAGGCGCGGCGTCGGATGCACGCGACGGATGGAATCCATGTTCACGCGGATGGATGCGTAGATCGTCTGCGTGATGAGCCCGTTGTTCGCGAGTTGCTTGCGGCGCAGCTCAATATTGAACGCGCGCGTGGAGTCCTTGTCCTGCGGCTGTGACGTCGTGCCGACGTGGTCACTGTGCGCGCCGACGGCGACGTACTCGTCGCGCAGCATCGGGTCGCTGCCGGGGAGGACGGCGACGACGTTGTACGCCTCGACATCGCGCTTGCGGAACGCGATGCGGCCGGTGATTGGCGCGGCGGTCGCGCCGGGCTGCGCATCGGCGAGAGAACTGACCCCGAGCATGCGGGCCGCCGTCGCGACGCTGATGTGCATGTAGGACGGAAGCACCGGCACCATGCCGTCGGGCTGGTCGAGCTGCATCGGCGCAGCGGCGAGCGCCTCCCGCAGTGACGACGGCATCAGGTCGAAGTTCGCGATGACGATCGCCTTCGCCTCGGCGAACGCGGCCTGCGCGGCGAGCTTCACGACCGAGAAACTGTCGGGCTGGAGGCCGAGCAGGACGACCTTGTCGCGCACGGCGTCGCCGCGCAACATCGACGGCGTCCCCCACCGACCGACGTACACGACCGGTGCGCCTTCGAAGCCGCGCGCGCCCGGACCCTGGTTGCGCGGCAGGAAGTCGACATACGGGCGCAGCGTCTGTCCGGCAATCGTAAGTCGCGTCGCCGTCGTGTCGAGCTCGGTCGTGACGAGCGGGACCTTCTGAAGGAACGTGCCGTTGTCGCCCTGCGGACGAAGGCCGAGCGTGCGCAGCTCCTCGGCGAGATAACGCGTCGCCTTCACGTGTTCCGGCGATCCGGTCATGCGCCCCCTCATGGAATCATGCGCGAAGGCTTCGAGCCGGAGACGCAGCGAGCCGGGGGACATCGGCGCGCCGAGGCGCTGGGCCTCGAGCGCGGTCGCACCGCCGATCGCGGTCGCGGCGAACGCGGCCGCGAGCAGGGAGGTGACGAAGTGCAGCGCGCGCGCCTCCCTTGAAGCGACGCCCACGGGGCCCACGCC
>CAYSAR010000048.1:0-8707 GCA_964428985.1 uncultured Gemmatimonadaceae bacterium
AAGTTGCTCGACCTCTCACGCCTCGAGGCGGGGCTCCCACTCGCCCGCGACCGCGAGCCGCTGCGGCCGATCCTCGAGGCGGCGGTGGTGCACGCGGCGGCCGCGGCGCTCGACCGCGACGTGCGCGTCGCCCTCGCCGCCGACCTGCCGCCCGACACGACGCTCGACTGTGATGCCGACCGCCTTCGGCAGCTCCTCGACAACCTGCTCGAGAACGCGGTCAAGTTCTCGCCGCGCGGTGCCCTGGTCGAGCTCGCCGTCGCGCTCGAGGGCGACGACGCGACGTTCGCCGTCGCCGACCGCGGCCCCGGCATCCCGACCGACCTCCGGGCCAAGGTGTTCGAGCGCTTCTACCAGACGGCGGAGGGCCGCGCGGTGCATGGCCGCGGCGTGGGCCTTGGCCTCTCGATAGTCCGCGAGATCGTGCACGCGCACGGCGGCGCGATCGCCATCGAGGGACGCGAGGGAGGCGGCACGGTGTTCCGCGTGCGGCTCCCCGGGGCCGAGCGGGGCGCGTCGACCGCCACCGCCGGCGTCACGGAAGTCGTCGATCCCGTCCATGGGCACCTCGTCGCGCGCGGCGCCGCGTCCCGCGTTGCCGCGCTCGGGTGGATGGTGATGGTGCTGGGCCTCGCCGCATGTGCGACGCACCGCTCGGGCTTCGATCGCCACATGAGCGCCGGCCGGTGGACCGAGGCCGCGGCGACGTTCGAGCGCGACTCGTCCCTGCACGAGGACCCCGACGCGCTGCGACGCATGGCCGACGTGCATGCCGTGCCGCGGCGCCCGGAGTGGGACCCGGAGCGCGCGGCGTCGCTCTATGAGCAGGCGCGTACGGTCGGGGGCAGTGGCTGGGTGATGCCGGCGACCTCGGCGCGCGCCGAGGCGCTCGTCGGCGAGGTGCTGCGCCTGCACGCCGAGCGGCGCGCGACCGAACGCGACGCCCTCGCTCGGCTCGCCCGCGCCGAGTCCACGATCGCCGCCCTCCGCTCCGAGCGCGACAGCCTCGCGCGCATCGTCGCGACGAGCGACGAGGAGATCGCGAGCCGCGCACGGCTCATCGCCCGTCTCGAGCGCAGCCTCCAGGAGCGCGAGGCCGAGGCGCGCTCGTTGCGCTCGGCGCTCGAGAAGCTCAAGGCGATCGACCTCAAGCAACCCGGCTCGCCGCCCTGAGGGGGGTGGGCACGCCGAAGCCGCCCACGGCGGCGTGGACGGCTTCACTCTTCAAGCACGGCGCCCATCACCAGCGCGCCGTGTCCGCCGAGACTGCGATCACTGCGGGTCCTGCCATTGTCCGCGCGGCCGCGTGGGCCGCCGCGGGTGCTGCCGATCGCGTGGATGGCGTGCGCCGCCACGGGACGCGTCCGTTACGGACGGCTCGTCGCGGTCGTGTCGCGCGTCGTGTCGGCCGGCGCGCCGGCGACGTTCACGTTGCCCGTGCACTCCTTCATGCCGCTGCGCAGCGTCAGCTTCCACTGGCCGGCGACCGCTTCGGTCGCGTCGAGCGTCAGGCGATGCGCGTTCGTCTCGGTCTCACGCACGACGTTCGAGACCGTGATCTTCGAGGCCATGTCGAAGCTGGCGGTCACGGGGTCGGCGAGTGAGTCGGAGGTGGTGACGCGGAGGTCCTGCGACCCCGAGCGGATCCGGAGCGTGTCGTTCACGGTGACCGTGCATTCCGGCTGCAGCGCGATGTCGGTCGTGTGGGCGCGGAGGCCCGTCGTCGAAACGACCGCGGCGGCGAGTGAGAATCCTACGAGTGCCAGCTTGTCCATTCCCTTGCGCATTGGCTTGCCTCCCTGAAAGTCAGACGTCTGGCGGCATCGGGGCCGCTCTGCCGTCCTATGGGCAAGGTGGGGGCCAGAATGGCCGCCTGGCGCAAGTCGTTGCGATACGGGGAGATAGCTGCGCCACAGGGAAGGCACGGGGAGCAGCGGAGGCGGGGAATCAGGGAAATTTTCCCTGCCTGTTCGAGATGTTGCGGGGACGGGGAAAGGCTGTGGCGGTCCGTGATTCGAGGGGTGGTGATTGATGCTAGGAACGTGGGGGATGCCTGCAAAGTGAAACCGGTGCTTGATGCATGGACAGGGAATCATTCCCATCCCGAGCATCAAGCACCGGTGTCACTCACCGAGCATCATCCACGCACGCGGCATTCCTACCCGCCCCCGAACCACGGACCGCCGTACGCCGCCCCCCGAACCACGACCGCCGTGGCCGTCTCCGCGCCGCGGGGGGAGACGCGCGACTCAGGGCACGCGTCTGGGCGCCGGCGACGGCGGCAATGCCTGCAGTCTCTTCTTGAACGCCTGGAAGTTCGGCGAATCCTTCATCAAGCCCCGCAGCTCGGCCGGATCCCGCGCCGCGATCCGCTCCCGTGCCTTCGCGATGCGCGACTCCTCGAGCGGGTGCGTCGAGAACCACGCGTCGAGCGCACCCGGCTCCCGCTGCCGCTCGGCGAGGAGGATCTCGAACATCTCGGGAATTCCCGTCGGATCGATGCCGGCCTTGATCAGGTAGCCGACCGCGACCGCGTCCGACTCATCCTCGTCTTGTCGGCTGAACCGGGCGAACACCGCGTTCGCGCCGAGGCTGATCGCCGCCTCGCCCGCCTGGTTGTTGCAGACGCTCGTGAGCACGCAGACGGCGACGATGCCGACGTTCGCCCCCTGCGCCTTCCGCATCTGCTCGACCGAATGCCGGTTCGTCACGTGCCCGATCTCGTGACCGAGCACGCCGGCGACCTGCGAGAGGTTCTGCGCGCGTTCGATGAGCCCGCGGTTCATGTAGATGAAGCCGCCCGGCACGGCGAACGCATTCACCTCGGGGCTATCGACGATGTGGAACTGCCACTCGAGGTTGCGTTCGTCCGCGATGCGCGCGAGGGAGTCGCCGAGTACGTTGATGTACCGGTTCAGCTCGGCGTCCTGGATGATCGGCAGCTGGCTGTTGATCTCCTGCGCGTAACTCGCGCCCATCTCGACTTCCTGTTGGGTCGAGACGGCGCAACCGGCGGCGAGCGCCAGCGACATCGGAACGAGGGATCGTGGGATTCGCATGAGACTGTTGACCTTGTCCAGGGACTTGTTGCGCCGGAAGGCGCGGGAACGGAACGGACTCTTCGTGGCCGAGGGGATCCGCACCGTCGAAGCCCTGTTGGACTCGCCGCTGCGCATCACCGGGGCCCTCACCTGCGACCTGCTCGACCGCACCCACCGCGGCGAGGCGCTCGCCGCCACGCTCGCGGCCCGCGGCGTCGCCGTCGAGCGCGTAAGCGAACGGGATTTCCTCTCCGCCAGCGACACCGAGCACCCGCAAGGGGTCCTCGCCATCGCCGAGCAGCCTGACAGAAATCTACAGGCGGTCGTGGACGCTGCGGGCGCCGGGGCGCTGCGCCTGCTCATCCTCGACGGCATCCAGGATCCCGGCAACGTCGGCACCCTGCTGCGCACCGCGGCGGCGCTCGGTTGCGCGGCAACGGTCGTGTTGCCTGGCACGGTCGACCCATGGAACGCGAAGACGGTGCGGAGCGCGGCGGGGATGCAGTTCCGTCACCCTACGATCGGTGGTACCGTCGACGAACTGGCGCCGTTCCTTCGCGCGCGCGGGATCGTCCTCTGGGGAGCGGACGCAACAGGGACGTCGGTCGATGGCATCGACGCGCCCGCACGACTCGCGCTCGTCGTCGGCAACGAGGGCAATGGCCTCGGCGACGCGGTGCGCGCGGCGTGTGACCGGTTCGTCGCGCTGCCGATGGCGCCGCACGTCGAGTCGCTCAACGTCGCGGTCGCCGGCGGCATCCTGCTCTACGCGCTCCGTCCCACGCCAACGCCTCCGCGATGACCCTGCCGCTCGCCGCGTCCTGGATCGTGCTCTTCCTCCTCGGCGCCAGCATCGGGTCGTTCCTCAACGTCTGCATCTCGCGTTGGCCCGCCGACCTGAGCGTCGTCAAGCCGCGGTCGCGCTGCCCGCGCTGCGAGAAGCCGATCGCGTGGTACGACAACATCCCCGTCGTGAGCTGGCTCGTGCTGCGTGGGAAGTGCCGCGGCTGCGGCCTGCCGATCAGCCCGCAATACCCGCTCATCGAGCTCGCGACCGGCGCGATGTGGGTCGCGTCGGTCTGGTGGTTCGGCCCGACGTTCACCGCGCTGCGCGTCGCGATCTGCGCGACGATCCTGCTCGGCGTGCTGATGACCGACCTGCTGCACTACGTGATCCCCGACGGCTTCACGGTGTCCGGCTTCGCGTTCGCGCTCGTCGCGAGCGTCGTCGCGCTCGTGCTCGGCGAGCGGTGGCCGTTCGCCGGCCCCTGGGACGCGTTCCTCGGCGCCTGCGCCGCCGCCGGCCTCATCGCGATCGTCGGGTGGCTCGGCGAGGTGATCCTGCGCAAGGAGGCGATGGGGCAGGGCGACGTGACGCTCATGGCGTTCATCGGCGCGATGGTCGGCCCGACGCGCGGATTCCTCACCGTCTTCATCGGCGCGGCAATCGGCGCGTTCGTGTTCGTCGTGCTCGTCCTGCCGATCGGCGCGCTCCGCGCGAAACGGCGCGGAGAGGCGTTCGAGCTCCCGCTCGTGCCGTTCGGCGTCTTCCTTGCGCCAGCCGGAATGGTCGCGTTGCTTTGGGGCGACCAGATGATCGGCTGGTACCTCGCTCGACTCGGCGTCTGAGTCGCCCCGCGCGCCGTCCGGTCCCTCTCCGACCTCCCGTCGTGGCCAACCGTCCGTTCCGACCCATCCACTCCGCATCGCGCCGCGCACTCGCGCTCGCTCCGTTGTTCGCGCTGCTCGCGTGCGGTGGGGACGCCGCCGACGATGGCGATCCCTACGCGCGCGCGGCACGCGAGGCGATCCCGGCCATCGAGCGGTCGATCGGCCTCGCGTTCAAGGAGGCGCCGAAGGTCGAGGCGCGCACGCGCGACGAGGTGCGCGAGTTCCTCGAGCGCGAGTTCAGCGAGCAGCTCACGCCGATCGAGATCGCCGGGACCGCCGCCGCGTACAAGCGCTTCGGGCTCATCCCCGATACGCTCGACCTGCGCACCTTCCTGCTCGACCTCCTCACCGAGCAGGTCGCCGGCTACTACGATCCGACGACGAAGGTGCTGTACGTCGTAACCGGCGGCGCGGCCGACGTCACGAGCGTCACGATCCAGCACGAGCTCATCCACGCGCTGCAGGACCAGTACACGCCGCTCGACTCGGTGCGGACGCTCAAGGGCGACAACGACCGACAGGTCGCGATCCAAGCTGTCATGGAGGGACAAGCGACGTACGAGCAGCTCGCCGTCATGACCGGCGGTGACTTCACGTTGCGCATCCCCGGCGGATGGGACCGCGTGCGCGAGACGATCCGCTCGAACACCGCGACGATGCCGCGCTTCGCGAGCGCGCCGGTGCTGATCCAGGAGACGTTGCTATTCCCCTACCTCGCCGGCGCGCAGTTCGCGCGCGACTTCAAGGTCGCGCGTCCGGGGCAGGTGCCCTACACGCCGCTGCCGTCCTCCACCGAGCAAATCCTCCATCCGGAGAAGTACCTCGCCGACGAGCCCGACATCCCGACGCGCATCACGCTCGGCGCACCGCGCGGCGCGACGCTCGTGCACGAGGACAACCTCGGCGAGTTCGAGACGCGGCTCCTGCTGAACGAGCATCTCGGCGACGCCGGCACCGCCGCGCGCGCCGCCGCCGGGTGGGACGGCGACCGCTACCAACTGGTGAACACGCCCAGCGGCGAGGGGCTCGCCTGGCTCACCGTCTGGGATTCACCCGTCGAGGCGGCGGAGTTCCGCAACACCATGCAGCGCGCGATCGAGCGGCGGTACGGCATCCGGGCGCCGGGCAGTGGCGAGGCGACCGACCGCCGCTGGACCGCGAGCGGTCGCGCGTTGCGCCTCGTCGCCGAGGAGATCGGCGGGCGCCCCGTCGTGATCTTCGAGGACATGCCGGCGGCGATCACGGCGCGCGTGCTCGACGTGCGGCGCGTGACGCTCGAGGAACGATGAGGCGATCGCGCGCGTGGGTCCTGCTGGCGGCGCTCGTTGCGCCGCTCGTGGCATCGCGGGCGCAGGAACCGGTCATCGCGACCTCGACCGTCTTTTCGCGGTTTTCCGATCGCATCCTCAAGGTGCAGGTCATCGAGACCGGCTCGTCGGCGAAGGCCACGATCGGCACGGGGTTCTTCGTGAACGCCGATGGCCTCATGGTCACGAACTACCACGTGATCTCCGAGCGCATCCATGAGCCGAGGACCACGCGCGTCGAGGTGCTGAACCCCGACGGCAGGCCCACCGTCGCCGAGGGCGTCGCCGTCGATGTCGTGCACGACCTCGCCGTGCTGCGCACCGGGCTCCAGTCGCCCGGCCACTTCTCGCTGGCGCCGGTCACCGTGCCGCAAGGGGAGCGCCTCTACTCGCTCGGCCATCCGAGCGACCTCGGGCTCAGCATCGTCGAGGGCACGTACAACGGGAACCTGAAGCACACGCTCTATCCGAAGATCCACTTCACGGGGTCGATCAACCCCGGCATGAGCGGTGGACCGACGATCACCGAGGGTGGGCTCGTCGTCGGCGTGAACGTCTCGACGATGGGCGAGCAGCGCTCCTTCCTCGTGCCGCGCGAGGAGGCGGCGCGGCTCGTGGAGAAGGTCCTCGCGCCGGCGTTCGAGCCGCCGGCCGACTTCCTCGCCGAGATCGCGCGCCAGCTCACCGAGTACCAGGACGACTACCTGCGCGGCCTCTTCGAGGATGACGGCAAGATGGTCGACGTCGGCCACTTCCGCGTCGCGAGCGAGCCGTCGCCCATCTTCCGCTGCTGGGGCCAGGCCGACCGCGGCGACGAGATGCTCTTCGAGCGCCTCTGGCACTGGTGCTCGACCGATGACGATGTCTTCATCGCCGGCGACCACAGTTCGGGCATGGTGCAGGTCGAACACGAGGCGATCACGGGCAAGGGGCTCAGTGCCGCGCGTTTCGGCTCGCTCTACTCGCTCCGGTTCGGCGCCGACAACACGCCCGAGGGCGACGAGAAGCACGTCACGAAATGGGAATGCGCGACGCGCAACGTCGAGAGTCGCGCCGGCGTCAAGATGCGCTCGGTGCTTTGCCTGCGACGCCTCAAGAAGCTCCCAGGCCTCTACGACGCCGTCTTCAAGGTCGCGTTGCTCGGCGCGCGCGATGCCGGCCTCGTCTCGACGCTCGAACTCTCCGGCGCGGCCTATGACAACATCGAGCGGCTCGTCGGCCGCTACGTGGAGCGACTCCAGTGGCGTTGATCGTCGAGGTGCTCCAGCCGAGGGGCATCGGCGTCGCGTCGCGCCGCCGGCTCGCGTCGATGCCGTTCACCGTCGGTCGCGCGCTCGACAACGCGCTCGTGCTCGACGATCCCTACGTCGACGCGCATCACGCCGTCATCGAGCGGGACGCCGAGACGGGGGATGTCTTCGTGCGCGACCTCGGCAGCGTGAACGGCATCATCGTCGAGCTGCGGCAGCATGCCGGCAACGTACGCGTCCGCGGCGGCGCCGAGGTGCGGCTCGGCCGCACGACGCTGCGTTTCCGCGACGAGGCCGAGCCGCTCCCGCCAGCGCTGCCCCTGAACGCCGCGCGCCCCAGCGGCGAGCCGCGTCGCTGGCATGAGCAGCCGGTCATCCGGCTCGCGCTCTGCCTCGTCGCGTACTATCTGCTCGGCGTCTGGACGTTCTCGACGACCTACGACCGGTCCGGTGCGGCCGCCGCCGTCGGCGTGGGCATCGGGTTCGCGCTGATCGTCGCGATGTGGGCCGGCGTCTGGGCGCTCGTCGCGCGCTCGTTCATCCAGCAGGCGCGCTTCGGCACGCACTTCACGATCGCGACGCTGATGATACTCGCGGTCACCGGGCTCGGGGTCGTCGAGGAGTGGTTCATCTTCCTCTGGCCGGCGACCGGCGCCTGGTCGATGCTCTCCGGCATTTCCACCCTCGGCCTCCTCACGGTGTCGATCGCGTGGCATCTCGCGCACGCGACGCATCTCCCGCGCGCACGCCGGTGGCGCGCCGGCGCGGTCACCGCAGTTGTCGTCGTCGCGCTGGGTGGTCTCTTCGCACTCGCCGCCGACGAGGGCTTCACCGACGTGCCGACGTACTCCGGCATCGTGCGACCGCTGAAGCCCTCGCTCGTGCCGACCATCGGTGTGGAGGAGCTGCGCGAGGCGCACGCCGACCTGCGCCGCATCGTCGATAGCCTGCCGAACGCACGCTGACCCCGCCGCCTGGCAGCCGTCAGAGCACGCGGCCGACGGCGAAGGTGACGAGCCCGATGATCGCCCCGAGCAGGTAGCCGAGGTGCACGATGAGCCGCAGCTCACGCTCGGTGACGTTGCGGATGATCTCCTCGATGCGCGCGGTGCTGAAGCCGAGCACCTTGCGCTCGACCATCGCCTGGATGTCGAGCTGCTCCACCACGCGTGGCAGTTCCGATTCCATCCACTGCCAGAGCGCGGGGCCGGCGACGGCCGCGAACCGCGCCGCGGTGTCAGGCGGGAGGAAGCGCCCCGGCCGACCGATCGGCCGATCGATCAGCGCGAGCGCGCCCTTCGACGCCGCCTCCGCCGCGAGCTCGGACGCGCGGCCCGACCGCGCCGCCTCGACGAGCCAGCGCACGACGGTGTCCTCGCCGATCGCATCGAGCACGTCGCTCCATCGCCGGCTCTCCGCCTTGCCGAGCGCGTCGTTG
>CAYSAR010000048.1:8717-12227 GCA_964428985.1 uncultured Gemmatimonadaceae bacterium
ATGAGGAGATCGCCGATGCGCGCCGTCGCCGTGCGCGCGTCGTCGTTGCGGCTCGCCTCGATCAACTCGGTGGCGATCGTCGCCGCCTGTGCGGCGAGGTCGGCGCGGCGCTCCGGCGTGAGCACCTGGCCGACCGTCATCGTCGACATCTCGCTGCGCAGCCGCTGCACGGCGGTGCGCACGCGCGCCTCGAACTCCGGCGTCGCGGAGTAGGCCGTCGCGTTCGTCGCGACGATCGGCCCGAGCTCCGCGAGCGCGCGCTCGACCTCGCCGACGACCGACTCCGGCAGCATCGAGCGCAACGACCCGCGCTCCTGCTCCAGCGCGTTCGCGATCAACTCGGCGAGCTTGCGGTCGAGCGTCTCGCGGAACCCCGCGCGCGACAGCTCGTCGAGCAGGTCCGCCGGCGTCAGCAGTTTCTCGCCCACCGTGCGACCGATGCTCTTCGCGAGCCGCGCCTTGTTCTTCGGGATCGCGCCGTGGAGGAAGAACCACCGTTCGTATGGATGGAAGAGCATCCAGACGGCGACGGCGTTCGTGACGCCGCCGGCGATCGTGCCGACGAGGACGTTGATGAGCAGGGCCTGGAGCGTCTCGCTCATCGCGCGCGACCCGGCGGCGGCGAGGGCGCGTCGCCGCGCCGCACCGCCGTCGGTCCATAGCGTCGGATGGCCTCGCGCACGAGGCGATGCGCCGGCTGCCGCTTCGGCTTGAGGATCGAGCCGCGGCAGCGCCGCGCCTCGCAGCGGCAGGGGAAGCGTCGCTTCACCGCCGGCGTGTGCGGTTCGTCGAGCTCGATCGCGTAGTCGTAGGCGAGCTCCTCACCCGGCCTGATGTCCCGCACGGCGACGATCCACATATGGTCGCCATACGCAATCGGCTCGCAGTTCGGTTCACACGAATGGTTGATGAACCGTGCCTCGTTGCCCCCGACGTTCGCGTCAATCACGCGGTGCGCGTCGAGCGTGAGCAGGTACGTGTGCTCGGGTTCCTCCTCGGCGCCGGCGAGCGTCGGGTAGCGACGCTCCCCTTCGACCTCGCTGATCAGCTCGCCCGTGTACTCGATGATGAGCGTGCCGGCCGGGATCGTGCCCGTCGCGAACACGCCGCGACCGTGTCTGCGCGAGCGACGCACGACCCAGGGCCGCGCGGGACGACGGGCGGCCATGCTACGCCAGGCCGTCGGCGGCTCGGTCCGCGGCCGACCGGCCGACTTCGTCGAACAACGGCAGGTCGGCCGCGAAGCCGTTCGCGAGCGGTGCCATGAGCATCGTCGCGACCGCCTCATCCATCGTCGTGACGAACTGGAAGCGGACCGCCGCGCGCACCTCGGCTGGGATGTCGCGCAGGTCCTTCTCGTTCGCCGCCGGCAGCACGATATGCCGCAACCCCGCGCGGTAGGCGGCGAGCACCTTCTCCTTCACGCCGCCGATCTCGAGCACGCGGCCGCGCAGCGTGACCTCGCCCGTCACCGCGATGTCGCGTCGTACCGGGCGCCGGCTCATGACGCTCGCGATCGCGAGCGTGACGGCCACGCCCGCGCTGGGACCGTCCTTCGGCACCGAGCCGGCGGGGAAGTGCACGTGCAGGTCGCTCGCGCGCATCTCGGGATCGGCCACGCGCAACTGCCGCGCCCGGCTCCGGACGTACGAGCACGCCGCGTCGACCGATTCGCGCATCACGTCGCCGAGCTGCCCGGTCACCGTGAGCTTGCCCGTGCCGGGCATCAGCAGCGCCTCGATCGTCATGAGCTCGCCGCCGTTCGACGTCCATGCGAGCCCCGTGACGGTGCCCACCTCTGGCTCCTGCTCCGCCGCCTCGCTCGCCCAGCGCGGCGGGCCGAGCACCTCCTCGATGCGCGCCGAATCGACGATCCAGGCGCCCTGCTCGCCCTCGGCCTTCCGCTTCGCGCGCTTGCGCATGAGCGCGGCGATCTGCCGCTCGAACGTGCGCAGCCCCGACTCGCGCGCATAACGGTTCGCGATGACGCCGAGCGCCTCGTCGGTGAACTGGAGATCGAGGTCGCTGATGCCGTGCTCGTCGAACAGCCGCGGCAGCAGGTAGCGCCACGCGATCTCGACCTTCTCCTCGACCGTGTAGCCAGCGATGCGGATTACCTCGAGCCGGTCGCGCAGCGCGTGGGGGATGTCGAAGAGGTTGTTCGCGGTGCAGATGAAGAGCACCGACGAGAGGTCGAACGGCAGGTTGAGGTAGTGATCGGTGAACGTCGAGTTCTGCGACGGATCGAGCACCTCGAGCATCGCCGCGGTCGGGTCACCGGCCGCGCCACCGGCCGCCATCTTGTCGATCTCGTCGATCATCAGCACCGGATCGTTCGCCTGCACGCGGCGCAGCGCCTGGATCAGCAGGCCGGGCAGGGATCCGACATACGTCCGACGATGCCCGCGGATCTCGGCCTCGTCGCGCACGCCACCGACCGAGATTCGATAGAACGCACGCCCGATGCTCGCGGCGATCGCCTCGCCCAGCGACGTCTTGCCCGTGCCCGGTGGTCCGACGAAACAGAGGATCGGCCCGTGCGGGTCGCGTCCCTTGCCCGTCGACGCGCGCAGCTGCCGCACCGCGAGGTACTCGAGGATGCGCTCCTTCGCCTCCTGCAATCCATAGTGCCGGTCGTCGAGCGCCGCCTCCACCTTCTCGAGCGCGATCACCTCGTCGCCCGACCGGTGTCGCCACGGCAACGCGAGCACCCACTCGAGATAGTTGCGCAGTACCTGATGCTCGGTCGATGCCGGCGAGAGTGCGCGCAACCGCTCGAGTTCGCGGCGCGCCTCGGTCGCGACGGTCGACGGCAACTCGGCCTCCTCGACACGACGCAACAGTTCGGCGTGCTCGCCATCGCCACCGTCGGCCTCGCCGAGCTCGGCCTTGATCGCCTGGAGCTGCTGACGCAGGAAGAACTCGCGGTGATGCTGGTCGATGCGACGTTCGGTCTCCTGCCGCACCTCCTCGTGCACCTTCGCCTTCGCCGCCTCGCGCTCCCACCGCTCGGCGAGGAACTCGAGGCGATCGCGCACGTCGAGGCGTTGGACGACCTCGTCCTTCTCCGCCGCGCGCAGGCCACCGCGCGCGGCGGCGAGGTCGGCGAAGCGCGAGGGACGCGGCGTCTCGCGTCGGAGCAGCGCCGGCAGCTCGGCCGGGAACGTCGTGTCGAGTTCAACGCGGTCGTCGGCGGCGAGCACGATGCGATGCATGAGCGACTTCACGGCATCGGCATCGACGTCAGGCTCGGCCTCGGACTCGGCGCGCGCGAACGGATAGCCCGCGACGGCATCGGCGCGGACGCGCAAGACGCGCACGCGCGAGAGGCCGATCAGTGTCACCTGCGTCATGCCTGGCTCGACCTGCTTCGGGTCGGCGATGCGCGCGAGCACGCCGAGGCGTCCCTCGGCGCGCGTCGGGGCCCCGGTCTCGTCATCAGGCGCGATCGCGCAGATCACCGGCGTCGGCGAGCCGGCGTGCGCCGCGAGCAGCGCGAGGTTGTCGGCG
>CAYSAR010000049.1:0-12171 GCA_964428985.1 uncultured Gemmatimonadaceae bacterium
AGAGCTCGTCGTCGAAGATGACGAGCGTCGCCTCGTGCTCGCGCACGAGCAACTTGAGCTCCTCGACCTTGCCGCGGCCGATGTAGGTCGAGGGGTCGGGGCGATCGACCTGCTGCGTCAGGCGCGCGACGACGAGCGCGCCGGCGGTGTCGGCGAGCCGCTCGAGTTCGTCGAGGTGCTCGGCGGCGTGGTGGCGCGCGTTCGTCCGCTTGATCGGCGCGCCGACGAGGACGGCACGCTCCTGCGGCGGCTGGAGCTCGATGAGGGAACGGATGACCGGACGGGTTCGGGGACGGAGGCGGCCTCGCGGCCGGACCCGCAATCTACGGCAGCGAGTTGAGCCGTCCCACCCCCGAGTAGGGGCGCGTGATGTTGCCGAACGGCGTCACGACGGTGAACTGCCCGCGCACCGTGTAGTCGACGACGCCCGTCAGCATGAACGTGTTCAGCACCTGCCGCATCTCGTTGTACGTGAAGTTCACGGGCACGGTCACGTCGGTCTTCGAGGTGCCCTCGAGCGTGACGAGCTTGCTGATCTCGCCGTTCGCGACGCGGCCCGAGTCGACGAGCACCTCGTAGGTGATCCGAGTCGCGTCCATGCGGAACTCGTTGGGATTCTCCACGCTGAGGATCACGTCGAGCGTGCCGCCCTGCGTCCCCATCCCCTTCACGATGACGTCCTTCACCTCGACGACGGGGTTCGCCATCGCCTGGCGCGCCATCGTCTTGCATCCCGCCACGCCGAGCGTCGCCGCCGCGAGCGCGGCGACCGCCATCGTCCTGATTCCCTGACGCGTCATCGGTTCTCCGGTTCGTTGTCCGGCGCCTCGCGCTGCTCGAGGCGCGCGCGCAGCGCATGCCACCACGCGAGCCGCTTCGCGATCTCCTTCTCGAAGCCGAACTCGCCCGGCTCGTAGAACGTGCGCTCGCGCACCTCGTCCGGAAGGTAGTCCTGCGGCACGTACCCCTCCGGCGCGGCGTGCGCGTACTGATACCCAGCGCCATATCCCAGTTCCTTCATGAGCTTCGTCGGCGCGTTGCGGATGTGGAGCGGCACCGGGGCGGCCGGCGTCGCGCGCGCGGCCTCGAGCGCCGCGCCCCATGCCGTGTAGACACGGTTCGATTTCGGCGCGGTGGCGAGATAGACGGCGGCCTCGGCGAGCGCGAGGTCCCCTTCCGGCGAACCAAGGAAGTGGTAGGCGTCGCGCGCGGCGATTGCGAGCTCGAGCGCGCGCGGGTCGGCGAGTCCGACATCCTCGGCGGCGAAGCGGACGGTGCGGCGGGCGATGTAGAGGGGGTCCTCGCCGCCGTCGATCATGCGCGCGAGCCAGTAGAGCGCGCCCTGGGGGTCGCTCCCGCGCAGCGCCTTGTGGTACGCGCTGATCAGGTTGAAGTGCTGCTCGCCGGACTTGTCGTAGTGCGCGAATCGTGTTTGGAGCGCCGCTTCTATGTCCTCGCGCTCGATGTTCCTGACGCGGGGGGAGGTCCGCGAGCGGACATTCCCTCCATCGACGTTCTCGCTCGCTTCGCTCGCTGCGGCCACGTCGTGGGAGGGAACGTCCGCCCGCGGCCCTTTCGCTCGATTCGTTCCTCTCGCTTTCACGAGAACGGCGGCGGCTTCCAACACGGTCAGCGCCCTTCGTGCGTCTCCGTCGGCTTGGCTGGCCAACAGATCGCGCGCTTCGTCGGTGATCGCGAGCTCGTCCCCTCCCAGGCCGCGGTCGGGATCCGCGAGCGCGCGGTCGATGAGGGCCTTGAGGTCGTCGTCGCCGAGGGGGTTCAGGACGAAGACGCGCATGCGGCTGAGGAGGGCGCCGTTGATCTCGAACGACGGGTTCTCGGTCGTCGCGCCGATCAGCGTGAGGAGACCGCTCTCCACGTGCGGGAGCAAGGCGTCCTGCTGCGCGCGGTTGAAGCGGTGGATCTCGTCGACGAAGAGCACGGTGCGCGTGCCCATCGCGCGGCGCTTCTCGGCGTCGGCGACGACCTCGCGGATGCGCGGCACGCCGTCGGTGACGGCGCTGAACGGCACGAACTCGGCATCCACGTAGCGCGCGACGAGGCGCGCGATCGTCGTCTTGCCGGTGCCCGGCGGGCCCCAGAAGAGGATCGACCCGGTGTCGCCCTGCTCGATCGCGACGCGCAGCGGCTTCCCTTGGCCGAGCAGGTGCTCCTGTCCCGCGACCTCGTCAAGCGACGTGGGGCGCAGCCGCGACGCGAGCGGGGCGGCGAGGGGCTTCTCGAAGAGGCCGGGCGCCTGCTCGGCCGCGCGTCCCGCGCGACGCGTCGCCACGTCAGTGCCCGAGCAGGGCGCGTGCGCCGAGCGCCGCCGCGCAGCCGGTGAAGAACGCGATGTTGTGGCTCCACCCCTGCTTCGCCTGGAATTCAGGGATCAGGTTGGACCCCCCGACGTAGAGCGTCACGCCGGCCGCGAGCGCGAGCCCCCACGACGCAAGGGCATCGAGGAGTCCCGTGAGCACGACGCCGAGCACGGTCGCGAGGCCGAGCGCGGCCGCGGCGAAGAACGCGGCGCGCCGCGTCCGTCCAGAGGCGATCCAGAGGGAGGAGATCGCGAGCCCTTCGGGGATCTTGTGCAGCACGATCGCGCCGAAAACCAGGAGGCCGAGCTCGTCGCCGACATGGAACGCGCTCGCGATCGCGACGCCGTCGACGAACGTGTGCAGCAGCAGGCCGGCGAGCGCGGACGCGCTCACCGCGCGCGAGACGTGGTGGGTCTCCTCGCCGAAGTGGAAGTGGCCGACGAGGGCATGCTGCGTGAGGTGCACGAGGACGAACCCGGCAAGGATCACGCCGCCGGCCTCGGCACCGCCCTGCACGATGGCCTCGGGGACAAGCCCGACGATCGCGACGACGACGAGGAAGCCGGCCGAGAACGCGAGGAGCAGCTCGAGCGACCGCGGGCTCCACCGGGGCCGCGCCGTGACCGCGAACGCGCCGACGAGATTGCCGGTCGCGGCGAGCACCGCATAGAGGAGCGAGGTCACGGTAAGGAAGATATCGCGCTCGGCAACGGAAGCCCCCTTTCAACAGGTCCTCGGTGACCTCGGAGCCTCGCTGGTTTGCCGTTGCAGTCCCGGCGGTGAACCGAGCCGGCCTAGGACTCCTTGCCGGAAGCTCGCAGCAACGTGACGAGCCCACGCAGCGCGAGTTCGTAGCCCTCGGCCCCGAAGCCCGCGATGAACCCGCGTGCGCCGGCGGAGAGGTACGAGTGCCGCCGCTCCGGTTCGCGCGCGTAGATGTTCGAGAGATGCACCTCGACGTACGGCAGCTGCACCGCCGCGAGCGCGTCCTTGATCGCGAGCGACGTGTGCGTCCACGCGCCGGCGTTCACGAGCGCCCCCTGCACGACGCCGAAGCAGTTGTGGATCGCGTCGAGCATCCGCCCTTCGTCATTGAACTGCGAGAAGAGCAGCGTGACGCCGAGTTCGCTGCCCACCGCATCGAGACGCGCCTCGATCTCGGCGAGCGTCGTCGTGCCGTAGATCTCCGGCTCGCGCAGCCCGAGCAGGTTCAGGTTCGGGCCATTGAAGACGGCGATCCTCACTGCGTGAGTCCCTTGAGCCAGCCCTGGAACTGGTCGAGGTCGTCATCGCCGCCGGCGGACGGACCCTCGGCGTCGGGCGCCGGTGGCTCGGGCACCGACGGGGGCTCAGGCGCGGCGGGCGGCGTGGCCGACGCGGCGATGCTCGACGAGGCCGAGAAGAACTGATCGAACTTCAGCTTCTCGGAGACGCGCGGGTTCGAGGCGCGGCGCGGCGCGGGCGCGTCGGTGGTGTCGAAGAGCGCGTCGAACGTCGATGTCCCCGACGGCGCCGACGTAGTACCGATGCCAGCGAGGAAGTTCGCCGCGCGTTGGTCGCCGTCGTTGACCTCGGTGCCGAAGAGATCATCGAGCGAGGAGACACTCGGCGGATACGACCACGACGGCGACGCCGCGGGAGCGGGTTCCTCGGCCGCCGGCGCGTCCTCCAAGGCATGCGCTCCCGCGGGTGCGGCGGTCGCGGCCGAACCGACGGCGCGCGTCGCGAACGCGGCGAAGAACTCGCGCGCGCTCGGTCCCGAGTCCGTCGGCCGCGGCGCGATCGGCGACGGCACGGCCGGCGTCGGACGACCGGTGGGCGCCGGCGTGCTCAGCGAGAGGTCGGCGAACGAGACGTCGTTCAACATCGCGTTCGGCGGCGCGGGCTCGGGCGCCTCGTCGCTCGCGTCGTCGGGCACGTCGAACTCGAGCGAGACGCGCGGCAGCTCTTCCGGCGTCGCCGGCGCGGTCGATGGCGTCGGCATCGCCGCGGACTCGAGACTCTCGAGCTTCGCGCGCAGTGCCGGATCGGTCGGGTCGAACGCGATGAGTTGCCGATAGACCTCGATCGCCTTGTCGCGATGCCCCTGCTCCAGATATAGCTCGGCCATCGTCTCGGTCACGATCGCCGGCGCCGACGCGGGCGTCGGCAACGAGAAGTCCGCCGCGCCGACGAGCGGCACCGATTCCGGCGTCAGCACGGCCGGCTCGCTCGCCGCCGCCTCGATCGCCGGCTCGTCGGGGAACACGAGCGGCGTCGGCTCGAACTGCTCGTCGGGCTCGAGGCTCGTGAGCTCGGGGAGCGAACCGAGCGGTTCGTCGGCGGACGGCACCTGGAACTCGGCCGATTCGAACTCGGGGAGCGCCGCCACCGCTTCCTCCGGCGCCTCGAACTCACGCGGCTCGAGCTCGGGGAGCGGCGGCACGTCGGCGTCGAACTCGTCGGACTCCAGGCCGGCGAGCGGCTCGACGCCACCCATCGTCTCGAACTCCGATGTCTCGAGCCCCGCCATCGGCGCGACGTCGCCGAGCGACATCGGCTCCGGCGGAAGCTCGATGAGCGAACCCGAGGGTGTCTCGTCCGACAACATCGGTGCGACCGATTCGTCGGTCGCCGGATCGAGCAGCGGCAGGTCGGCCGTCGGCGAGAACCCGTACTCGGCCGCCTCCGATCCCATGGGCGGCGCGCTCGGCGTCGGCGGCGATGTCGGCTCGGCCGCCAGCTCACCGAAGTCGAAGTTGATGTCGAGCAGCGAGGCACGCTTCTGCGGACCCGTCGCCGTGGGAGTCGCTGGGCGAGCGGGTGTCGCCGGCCGCGCAGGCGTCGGAGGACGGCGCGGCGTCACCTCGAGCGTCTTCGCGCTCGCGAGCGACGGCGCCGGCTCAGCCACGGGCGCCGGCGCAGGTGCCGGGGTGCTCGGCGGCGCTGCGGGCGTCGACGGCTCCGCAGTTTCCTGCATGAAGTTCCCGAGCAGTTCGACGGTGTCGGGCCCATCGCTCGCGTCGGACGCCGCTGGTTCCTCGCGCGCCGCGACGGGCCGTGCCGAGTCGCCGCTGCGCGGCTCGGCGACCGGGCCACCGACCTGATCGAGCAGCTCGCGCACCTCGTCGTTGCGGCGATCGAACTCGAGCACGCGCTGGTACCACTGCTGCGCCGACGCGTTGTCGCCGCTCAATCGTGCGATGTCGCCGAGGTGGCGGAGCGCGATGAGGTTCTCGGGGTCGAGCTCGAGCGCGGCCTCGAACGGCCCGCGCGCTTCCTCGTGCCGGCCTGACTCGAAGAGCGTCTGCCCGTAGACGATGAGCCCGTTCATGTTGCCGGGCTGCTCGCCCAAGTGCTTCTGGCAGAGCAGGATGGCGCGGTCGAGGAAGCCGCCTTTGCGATACTCGTTCGCGAGCGGCGCGAAGAAGCGCCGCGGGTTCTCGTGGTATCGCTTGCGCAGTTCTTCGATGCGACTGGATTCAGCCATCCGGCGGTGCTCGCGGCGTGTGGGGGAGGTGAGCTTTGGCTCGTTCCCGCAGCGTGCGAAGATACCACGCCGAGCGAAGGAGCGTCAAATCGGAAGTCTACGTGTCGCTTGATTTTAGGTCGCGGCGTCCGGTACTTTTGGAGGTTCCGGTATCGCCGATACCGCACCAACAATCACCGTTCTGCTCCAGGGTCCGCTGTGCTGTCAGAAATGCGGGTTGCCGCGAAGTACATCTGGGTATTGGTGTTCGTCGCCTTCGTGGGCTCGTTCCTGTTCGCCGACATGTCCGGCCTCATCGGCATGGGCGGCGTGACGCCCTCGACCGCCGTGGCCGAGGTGAATGGCGAGGACATCCCCTACATCGCGTGGGAGAACCTGACGCGCCAGCTCTCGCAGCAGCGGGAACAGCAGATGGGACGCTCGCTCAACATGGACGAGCGCCACGCGATCGAGAACCAGGCGTTCGACCAGCTGGTCTCGGAAGTGCTGCTCCAGCAGGAATACGAGAAGCGGGGGATCCGGGTCACGGACCAGGAGATCATCGATGCGGCGCGTTTCTCGCCGCCGCCGCAGTTCTATTCGACGCCCGAACTCCAGACGGACGGGCGCTTCGATCCGATCAAGTACGAGCGTTTCCTCCAGTCGCCGGTCGCGCGGCAGCAGGGCCTCCTCGCGCAGCTCGAGGCGTACTACCGCGCCGAGCTCCCGCGCACGAAGCTCTTCGCGCAGCTCGCCGCCGACGTCTGGGTGAGCGACTCCGCGCTGCTGCGGGACTTCAAGGACCAGCGCGACTCGGCCTCGGTGTCGTTCGTCGCGTTCCGTCCGACGCCGACGCAGGTCGCGGCGGCCGAGGTCAGCGACGCCGAGGTGCGCGAGTACTACCGCCAGTATGAAGGGCGCTGGGAGGCGCCGGGCCGGGCGGTCGTCTCGATCGTCGGCATCAGCCGCATCCCCACCGCGGGCGACACGGCGCGGACCGTCCAGCGCCTGCGCGAGATGCGCGCGGACATCATGGCGAATCGCGTGACGTTCGAGGACGCGGCACGCCAGTTCTCCGACGACACGATCTCGGGCCCGGACGGCGGCGACCTCGGTCGCGGACCGCGCGGCCGGTTCGTGCAGGACTTCGAGACCGCCGCGTTCGCGCTACGCGCCGGCCAGGTGTCGGAACCCGTGCGCTCGTCGTATGGCTGGCACCTGATCAAGGCGACGGAGCGGAAGGGCGACACGCTCGCGCTGCGCCACATCCTGCTCGCGGTGCGGCAGGCCGACTCGGCCGCGACGGCGACCGATCGCCGCGCCGACAGCCTCGCGCTCCTCGCCGGCGGCGCGACCGAACCGGAGAAGTTCGACAGCGCCGCGGCCCGCCTGAACCTGCTCGTCACGCAGGTCCCGGTCGTCGAGGGCCAGGCCGCGACGTACGGCGGCCGCATGGTCGGCGGCGTCAGTGGGTGGGCGTTCAGCGGCGCCGCGGTCGGCGACGTCAGCGACCTCCTCGATGACGACAACGGCTACTACCTCATCCGGCTCGACTCGCTGACCCCGGGGGGCCCGCAGCCGCTCGAGGTCGTGCGCGAGGACATCGTGAACGCGCTCAAGGAACGGAAGTCGGTCGAGGCGCTCATGGCGCAGGCCGAGGCCTTCCTCGCCGACGCGCGCGCCACGTCGCTCGAGGCGGCGGCGCAGAAGGCGGGTCTCACGGTCGAGAAGGCGGGGCCGTTCAACCGCCTCGGCTTCGTCGAGGGCCTCGGTTTCTACAACGAGGCGATCGGCGCCGCGTTCGGCCTCCCGGTCGGCGCGCCAGGCCTCGTGCGCACGACGGAAGCGGCGTTCGTGCTCCGCCCCGACTCCCGCAGCGAGGCGCCGATCGCCGACTTCGAGGCGCAAAAGGCGACGCAGCGCACGCAGACCGTTAACGCGATGCGCGAGGCGAAGGTCCGCGGCTTCCTCGACGCGCTGCGGCGCAGCGCGGACATCGAGGATCATCGGAGGGCGGTGAACGCGGCGCTGCGGAGGCAGGTCGTCGAGTAGCAGATGGGAGACGGGAGACGAGAGGGGGCGGCCCGTTCGGGCCGCCCTCCTTGCGTTCGGGGCCCCAGAAAACGAAGAAGGCGCGGCCGAACGGCCGCGCCCCTCACATCTCACACCTCCCGACTACATCAGCCGCTTCGGCTCCTTCACCGGACTGTCATCGTGCTTCACCGCCGTCCGCTCGGCGGGCGGAAGTGAGTTCTGGTCGACCGGCGCGTTGATCTCGCGCTGCACCTCGTTCATGCCCTTCTTGAACTCCTTGATCGACTTGCCGAACGACCCGGCAATCTCGGGGATCCGCTTCGCCCCGAAGAGCAGCAGGATCACGACGAGGCCGAGGAAGAGTTCCGTGGGACCGAGACCGAACATTGTGCCGCCTCCTGGAGGACTGCCGTACCCGCGGGACCGCTAGAACATCGAGCGGGCGATGAGATAGGCGACGAGCACGCCGACGAGCCCCAAGAGTGAGATGTCGAACGCGAACGGCCCTATCCCAATACTAACGATGACGAGGTTCAATTGGACCGCGCCCAGCGATGCCGTGACCCCGCTCGTGAACACTTCCTTGACCGCCCCGGACGGCAGGAACCGCCGCCCGAACTCGGTCAGGAAGCCGCCGACGATGAACCCGACCGCGAGCACGATCGCGTGGAACCGCGGATTGTGCTTCGCTGACCCTTTCAGCTGTGCCATCGCTCAAGACCGCCTGTCCATGACATACCCCAGGGCGTCCACCAAGGATTGGCGGACGTCGGAGACGGGGAGCGTCGCCAGGGCGGCCTCGGCCTCCTGCGCGAACTCCTCCCCCTTCCGGCGGGCGTAGTCGAGCCCCCCGCACTCCGTCACGATGCCGACGACCTCGGCGATTGCGGCGTCACCGGGGAGGGGGTCGGCGAAGAGCGCATCGACGAGCTGGCGCTGCGCCGCCGACATGCGCGGCAGCGCGGCGATGAGCGGCAGCGTGACCTTGTGCTCCTTGAGGTCGTTCCCGCTTGGCTTGCCGGTCACCGCCTCGACCTCGGTGTAGTCGAGCAGGTCGTCGGCGACCTGGAACGCCATGCCAAGGCGCTCGCCGAAGCGGCGCATGGCGGCGCGAAACCGCGGGGCGCCGGCGAGCGCCCCCATCTCGCAGGCCGCGCCGACGAGCGACGCCGTCTTCGCGTTGATGAGCCGGTAGTAGTCGGCCTCGGTGAAGCCGAGCGCATCGAACGACGCGAGCTGGCGCAGTTCGCCGAGCGTCATCTCGTTCGATGCCTGCGTGAACACGCGCAGCGGCTCGAGGTCGCCCAGCCGCACGAGCTCGGCGATCGCCTTCGAGAACAGGAAGTCGCCCATGAGCACGGCGACCTGATGGCTGAAGAGCGCATTGAGCGTCGGCTGACCACGGCGCAGCACCGAATGGTCGACCGAGTCGTCGTGCACGACGCTCGTCAAGTGCACGAGCTCGGCGACGGCGGCGAGGCTCACCGCGCGCGGCTCCGGCGTCCCCTCCACCGCCGACGCGAGCAGCAGCAGCGTCGGGCGGAAGAGCTTCCCGCGCATGCCGCGCAGGTGCGCGTTCGCCGCCTCGACGATCGCGACATCGGCCTGGATGATGCGCCACATCTCGTCGGGCACCCGATCCAGCCGGTCGCGCACCGGCGCCTGGATCTCGAGCAGCGCCGGCGCGACGGGGACGTTCCCCACGAGGTCGAGCGTCACTTGAGGCGCTGCTCCACGGTGTTCAGGCGATCGGCGACGTCGCGGAAGCGGATGTCCACGGCGAAGACACGCTGGTAATAGCGCTTCGCCTCGGCGAAGAGCTCGAGTTCCTCGGCGATCGCGCCGAGCAGGTAGAGCACGCCGACGAGCGACTCGTCGCCGACGTTCGGCTCGTTGAGCGCGCGCTGGAGGATCGTCGACGCTACGGGGAGCTGACCCTTCTCGACGAAGCAGTGACCGAGCGCCTCGAACGCGCGCGCGCGGTTGTTCGTGCCGCGCAGCGCAATCTGGAACTCGCCGATCGCCTCGTCGATGAGGCCCATCTCCTTGTACGCGACGCCGAGGTCGTAGTGCGCCTCGTGGTCCTCCTCGTCGACGTTGTCGGCGACACCCTGCTTGAACTTCCGCAGCATGTCGTTGAAATCGGCCTGCTCGTCGCCGGTCGGCTCCTTCTCCTCGACGACCATGCGCGTGCTCTTCGGCTCGTCCTCCTCGCGCAGCCAGTCGCCGAGCGAGACGAAATCGTCGTCCTCCGACTTCTTCTTCTTCGATGCGGGCTTCGGCGCGGCGGCCGGCGCATGCTTCGCCGCCGTGGTCGAGCGGCGCGGCGCCGGCGGGAGCTCCGGCACCGGCGCGTCCACGATCGTCTCGAGCGCCGCCTGCGCCCGCAGGTCATCGGGCGCGACCTCGAGCACGCGCTGGTAGACGACGCGCGCCTTCGGACCCTGCCCGTCGGCGAGCAGCGCGTCGGCGAGCTCGACGTACGCCTCGGCGAGACGACGGCGATCGCTCGCGCGGAAGGCGAACTCGACGCGCTTCTGGTGATAGCGGATCACCTTCGGCGCCAACCGCACGATCTCCTCGGCGATCGACGCCGCGGTGTCGAGGTCCCCTTGGCGCTCGTACGCGGCGAGCGCCTGCTCGAGCTCCTCGATGCCTTCGTCGCGCTGGCCATCGTCGAGCAGCGCCTCGGCGAACTGCCGGCGCAGGTCGGCGTCGTCGGGGTCATCGGCGACCTGGTCGCGCAGCGACTCGACCGAGTTCGCGAGCACGGTCGATGACGCCCGCGGCATCGCGGTCTCCTCGACGATCTCGAGGTCGGGCGGGGCGACCTGGGCGTCGTCGGACTCCTCCGGCCCTGGCTCGGCGAACGGCGCGACCGACGCCGGCTCCTCGATCTCGATGAGCTCGAAGCCGGCCGGCAGCGCGTCGGGGGCGCTCGGCGCTTCGCGGTCGCCGAACTTGCCGAAGTCGGACACCTCCATGTCGAGGTACATCGTCTCGGGCGGCGGCGCGACCGATTCGTCCACTGGAGGCGTCGGCGGCGGTTCCGCCGGCGTGGCCGCGGCGGCGGACGCGGGCTCGGCGTCCACCTCGTCCTCGACCTGCGCCGCAGCCGCACTCAAGTCCACCGGGCGCTCCGGCCCCGCGTCGCCGAAGCCTGGCTCCGGCTCGAAGATCGGCGCCTCGGCGGCCTTCGACGACTCGTCGACGAGCTCCACGAGCTCGATCTCCGGCGGCGGTACCGGCGTCTCCACCGACGCCGGCTCCAACGATGTCGATTCGATGCCGCGGAGCACCGGCTGATCGATCACCGACTCCGGCGGTTCGAACTCCGGGCCGAACGACGTCGGCTGCAACCCTGCGACCGAACCGCGCGCCGGAGGCGGCGACGGTTCGTCGACGATCGTCGGTTCGATCACGAGATCGTCGGTCGCCGGTGGCGTGTCGGCCGCCGGCGGGACACGCGTCGACGGGCCCGGCGTCGGCATGCTCGGTCGCACGGGTGGCGTCGCCGTCGGTCCGGGCGTCGGGACGCTCGGTCGCGGCGGGGGAGCGCTGGGCCGCGACGGTGCGGCCTTCGGGGACGCGGGGGCCTTCGCGCCGGGCGCCGGCTCATCCGTCCCGAGGTCGATGAGATCGAGCCCTTGGATTGCCTTCGTGACGCGCCGCTGGTCCCCGGTCAGTGGGCGCGAGGCCCGCGACGGCGAGCCGAGGTCCAGGAAGACCAGGTCACCGCCCTTCGAGGTCGACGCGCCGGCGTCGGCCTTCGGCTCGATGGTCGGGTCGATCGCCTTCATGCGCGCGACGAGTTCCTGCGCGTCATCCTCACGCCCGTCGGCGAGGCGCTGCGCATACGCGATCTGCAACTGCTCGATCGCCTCGTCCTTGCGTTCCGCCTTGAGCAGCTGCTCGGCCAGCATCACGCGCACGTCGTCCTGGTCGGGGACGAGGTCGGCGAATTCCTTCAGCGCGCGGAACGCCTCATCGAGGTTGCCGGCCTTCTGCATGCGGCTGGCGTACTCAAGGAAGTTCTGCCGCGCGTCGGCCTTGAAGCCCTTCTCGGCGCTGATCTTGCCGAGCTTGTAGTAGACGACGGCCCGACCCGGCGATTGGCGCAGGATCTTGTTGCAGAGCGCGATGGCGGGGTTGTAGAACCCGCCCTCGGTATAGTGGTCGACGGCACGCTCCCAGACCGAGACGGCCTCGGGGAGGTTACCGGCTTTCTGGAGGAGGTCGCCGACGCGGTTATAGAGCGGGATGTCGATCGGGTCCTCTTCCCCGCTCTCGTAGACCTCGATCATCTCGCGATACGTCGCGAGGGCCTTGTCCATCTGCCGCTTGGCCTCGAAGTCGGCCGCCTTCTTC
>CAYSAR010000050.1:0-12110 GCA_964428985.1 uncultured Gemmatimonadaceae bacterium
CTTCGAGATAGCTGCCGCTGACCGTGCGGGCCTCGACGGCGGATGCCGAACGCATTCCCGCGAGCAGTACGGCGGAAACACTTAACGCAACGACCAACATCGACGAACGGGACATGTTCTTGCTCCTTCGACGGACGTGATGGGACGAGAGTCCGATAGGGTACCAACACCGTCCAAGCCGGACGGCAACGCATCGCCGCGTGCGGAAGGCGTCTTCGCGCAGGCGAGCGCACGCCCAGCGGGCCGCCGTCGAACGCGAGGCTCGGCTCATGCCTGGCGATCTCGTCGGGCATCGTCGCAACACGGCCGCTCGAGATGTAGGGCGGGTTGCACGTGAGAAGGTCGACCCGACCGACGAACGTCGGCTCATCGAACGGCGCGAGCAGGTCGCCGACGCGAAGCGACACGCGCGAGTCGACACCGAGGTGCTCGACGTTCCGGCGCGCGAGCGCGACGGCGTCGTCGGAGAGGTCAGCGGCCGCGACCGTCGTCCGCGGCTCGAGCAGGGCGATCGCGGCGGCGAGGTTGGCCGATCCCGTGCAGACGTCCATCACGAGTGCGGTGCCGCGATCGTCGGCGAGGCGGGTCGCGAGCGCGAGTGCGGTGCGTCCGAGGATCTCGGTCTCGGCGCGGGGGATGAGCGCTCCGGGCCCGGCGAGCATGTCGATGCCCATGAAGCGCTGCCGTTCCGTGATGTACGCGAGGGGCGTCCCCTCCAGTCGCTCGGCGACGAGCTCGTCGACGCGCTCCCGCCCGGCCCCGTCTAGCGGTGGCAGCGGTCGGACGAGCGCCTCCGGCGCTGACAGGCGCGTGCCGGCTGCGAGGTGCCAGAGCGCTCGGAGCGCGGACACCGACGTCTCCTCCGGTTTGTCGGGCAGTGTGCGGAGCTCTTCTTCGAGGCGCCGGAGCGCCGCATGCGCCGCGGCGATCGAGGCGGCGCCGAGGGTCGCCTCCTCCGTCGGCGACAACAGGCGCGCGGCCGCGTCGCTCATCCACCGACCTCGGTGACCGGCTCCACCAGCAGCGGACGCGCATGCAGGTAGTGCGTCGTGCGGCGCTTGGCCTCGATATCGGCGTAGATGAAGCGCGCGTGATCCTCGCTGATGCCGAGCGCCGCGGCGACCTCGGCCGTCGGGACCTGATGGTTGTGCGCCCAGAGCGCGATGTCCATGCGGTCGTACGGCAGCGCGAAATAGAACTCGTCCTGGCCCTGCGCGAGACTGTACGTGTCGGTCGTCGGCGCGGCGTTGCAGACCTCCTCCGGCAACCCGAGGTGCCGTGCGAGCGCGTAGACCTGCGTCTTGTACAGATGCGCGATCGGCTTGATGTCGGCTGCGCCGTCGCCGTTCTTGACGAAGAAGCCCTGATCGTACTCGAGCCGGTTCGGCGTGCCAATCACCGCGTAGTTGAGCCGGTCGGCGTGATAGTACTCGACCGTCTTGCGGATGCGCTGCTTGTGGTTCGTCGCCGCGACAATCTGCAGGTACTCGCGCAGCGGCAGGCGTACCTCTCGCCGCTCGCCAGCGGGCGACTGCACGATGAGCTTGAAATGGTTGATGCCGCCCTGGGCGCCGCCAGCGATCGCGAGCTTGCACCTCCAATCGTCGCCATAGTCGGGGACGAGTCGCCGGATCGCGTCGTCGCGCTGGCGATAGCAGCCGATCGCCGAGAGTGTCGGTGCGATGTCCTGGGTCTCGTGGGCGATTCCGAGATGCCCGGCGACCAGCGAGCCGCGGTCCGCGCTCTTGTGGCTCGAGTCGCGCTCCGGCAGAAGGATGCCATGCACCTTGCCGGCGCCGAACGCCCGCACGGCGAGCGCCGCGCAGACGGAACTGTCGATGCCGCCGGACATCGCGATCACGACGCCGCGGCGCCGGAGGCGCTGGACGACCGCGTCGACCATCCAGCGCGCGATGCGCTCGACCTCGGCGCCGCAGTCCAGCTCGAGGACGTGGGCGCCCAAACTCACTGGCCCACCTTCCGCTCCAGGTAGCGCTGGAGGTTCTCGAGGCTGTCGAGGTTCTCGGGCACCATCTCGTCGTCCTCCACGGTCACGCCCCAAGTCTCCTCGAGGAAGAGCACGAGTTCGAGGAAACCGGTGGAGTCAATGATGTGCTTCGCCATGAACGAGTCCGCGTCGCTGAACTCGGTGCCGGTCGAGCCCATCATGAAGTTGTCGGCGATGAACTTGCGCAGCTGGACCTTGTAGTCGGCCATCGATGTCCGTCCTCGGGTGGGTGGGTCGTGCGTGGCCTACGCGAGGCCGGTCTTCCTGATCTTGCCGGTTCCCGTCTTCGGCAATTCGTCGACGAACTCGACGTGCTTGGGGACCATGAAGCTCTCGAGGCGGGTGTGGCAGTGTCGGATGACCTCGCGCGGGGTGAGCGACGCCCCGGGCTTCAGCGCGACGAAGGCCTTGATCGCTTGGCCGAGCAGCTCGTCCGGCACGCCGATGACCGCGACCTCGAAGACCCCCTCGAGCGCGTGGATCGCGTTCTCCACCTCGCGCGGGCTGACCTTCTCGCCGCGGCTCTTGATGATGTCGTCCTTTCGGGCGACGAAGTATAGCCATCCCTCTTCGTCGGTGCGGAAGAGGTCGCCGGAATGAAGCACCATCTCGCCGGGGATCGGCCCGGGACGCAACCGCTGCGCGGTCTCCTCCGGCTTCTCCCAGTAGCCGCGCATCACGTTGCTCCCGCGGATCACGAGCTCACCCGTGGAGCCGTTCGGCAACCGGCGCCCCTCCTCATCGACGAGCCAGACCTCCTCGTTCGGCATGCCACGGCCGACGCTCGTGGGGCGGATGTCGAGCTGCTCGGGCGGCAGATACGTCACGCGCTTGCATTCGGTGAGCCCGTACATCGAGAAGAGCGTCGCCTGCGGGAACAGCATGCGCAGGCGGCGGATGTGCTCCTCCGACAGTGCCGCCGCCGTGTTCGTCATCAGTCGCAGCGCCGAGAGGTCGAAGCGCTCGAGGTTCCGAAGCGCCATCAGCATCGAGAACATCGTCGGCACGCCGGGGAACACCGTCGCGCGCTCGCGCTCCATCACCTTCAATCCCTGCACCGGCAGCGCGAAGCTCCTCTCGAGCACGACGCGGCCGCCGACGCGGAACGACATCAGCACCTGGTACAGGCCGTAGTCGAACGACAGCGGGAGTGCACAGAAGATCACGTCGTCCGAGCGGAGGCCCAGGTACGTGCTGACCGAGCGGCAGGCGCTCACCATGTTGAGATGGCTCAGCATGACGCCCTTTGGATTGCCGGTCGATCCCGACGTATAGATGATCGCCGCGAGGTCTTGGTCGATGAGGAGCGGCTCGTCGACGGTCGCGTCGCGCGCGCTCGGCCATCCATCGACAGTCGCCGCGCCGGCGGAGGCGTGCGCGCCGCCGCCGGCGACGAGGACGGTCCCCACCGACGGCGACGCCGAGACGGCCGGCGCCCAGACTGGCGCGAGTCCATCCTCGGTGAGCAGCGCCGACGCGCGCGCGTCGCGCAGCATGTAGGCGAGCTTGTCCTCCTTGGTCGTCGGGTTCACCGGCATCGTGACCGCGCCGATGAACAGCGTGCCGAGCAGGCCGGCGACGAACTCGACACTGTTCTCGAGGAGGATCGTGACCCGGTCTCCCCGCGCGACGCCACGCGCGCGCAACGCCGTCGCGACGCCGTTCGCGCGGCGCAGGAGCTCGCCGTAGCTTACGCGGTCCTCGCCGAGGACGAGGGCGATGGCGTCGGGCCGCTCGGCGGCGTGACGCCGGAGATCGTGGTGAAGGAGCGTGCCGGGGAGGTCGGGGGTCGTCATCAGGGTGCGGAGGGTGACGGCGGCCGGATGAACCGATCGTGCACGAGCATCGTCGAGAGCACGCCGACGAACGCTTGGTTGTCGCCGAAGCCGATCGCGCGACCGGCTCGACTCTTCTCGAAGAGCTTCCCGACCGCGGCGGCGTCGAAGAGGCCGGCTTCCTCGATGCGCGCGGGCCCCAGGAGTTCGGCGGCATACTCCACCGGTCGGCCCTCCTCGAAGAAGCTCGCGGAGTCGGGGGCGCGATACGGTTGCTTCGTGCGCGACAGGATGCTCGTCGGCAGGTCCGCCGCGAACGCCTTGCGGAGGATGTGCTTCTCGGCGAGTCCCTTGATCTTGAACCCCGGCGGCAGCGCATTCGCGAACTCGATCACGCGGTGGTCAAGGAAGGGGAAGCGGCCCTCGATCGAGTTCGCCATCGCGACGCGGTCGCCCTGTGAGCACAGCAGGTAGCCGCTCATGAGCGTGTGCGCCTCGACGTACTGGTCGCGTCCCATCGGGATCCATGACGCGATGTCCTCCGGCAGCGTGGCGCCGAGAGCGGCGTGGGGATCGACCCGCAACAGACGCTCTCGGACCTCCGGTCGGAAGAACTGCAGCACGCGCCGCGTCGTCCGCATACGCGGCATGTGCGCGAACCAGGGGGCGTCGATGGCCTCGAGCCCCTCACTGAAGAACGCCTGGGTGAACGCGCGGCCTGAGGTCGGTGAATTCTTGAGGTACGGGTAGAGTCTCGCGAGGATGTCGGCTCGGTACCGCGAGCCGGGCATCCGCGCCATGAACCGGCGGATCTTCGCTTCCTTGAAGAGATCGTAGCCGCCGAACACCTCATCCGCCCCTTCACCGGTGAGGACGACGGTGTAGCCGCTCGCGCGCACGTGGCCCGACAGCAGCATGAGCGGGGTCGGGGCCGTCCGCACGACCGGGGTCTCGGCGTGCCACACCATGCGCGGGAACGCGGCGGCGATGTCCGCGCGCCGCGCCCGGATCGACGTGTGCTCGGTGCCGAGATGGTCCACCATCGCCCGCTGGTGCGCGCTCTCGTCGAACTCGGTGTCCTCGAACGTCAGCGAGAACGTGCGCAGCGGCGTGTCCGTGTAGCGCTTGATGATCGCCGTGATGATCGACGAATCGAGGCCGCCACTCAGGTACGCGCCGACCGGCACATCCGCCCGGAGCTGGAGCCGGACGGCGTCGACGAGCAGCGCACGCAGTTCCTCCGCGCACTCCTCCTCGCTGCGTCGCGCGTCGATGTCGGTCGGAAACCGCCAGTCCCAGTACCGCGAGACGCGAGGCGTCGGCACGCGGTCATCGAGGTCGAGCGTGAGCAGATGCCCCGGCGGGAGCTGGAGCACGCCCTCGAACGCGGTACGCGGCGGGAGCGGGCTCCAGTACGTGAAGATCTGGCCAAGGGCGTCGACGTCGAGGCGCCGCGGGACGTCGCGGAGCGCGAAGAGCGACTTCACCTCGGATGCGGCGGCGAATCGGCCGGCCTGCACCGTGTAGAACACCGGACGGATGCCGACGCGGTCGCGCGCGAGGACGAGACGGCGCCGGCGCCGGTCATGGATGGCGATCGCGAACTGGCCGTTCAAGTGGTGCGCGAAGTCATCCCCGTACTGTTCGTAGAGGTGGACGATGACCTCGGTGTCCGAGCGCGTCGCGAACCGGTGGCCCTGGCGTTCCAGGTCGCGCCGCAGTTCGATGAAGTTGAAGATCTCGCCGTTGAAGACGGTCCAGACCGTCTCGTCCTCGTTGTGGATCGGCTGCCATCCGCCTTCGAGGTCGATGATCGAGAGCCGCGCGTGCGCGAGACCGACGCTCTCGTCGATTCGCGTGCTCAGGCCGTCGGGCCCGCGATGCTCCAGGCATCCGATCATCGCCCGCAACTCCGCTTCGGTCGGACGCGCCGCCGCGCCGCACGCCACAAGGGTCGCGAAGCCGCACATGTCAGCGACTCGCTGCCGACATGTCGGCGATCGGGAGGAGCAGGACGGGGAAGCGGGACGCCTCGGGTCCGAGGATCCAACGGTCGAGCGCCTCTGCCACGATGCGATTGCCCCGTTCGTTCAAGTGCCCGTCGAAACGAAGGTACGGGCTCGGCGAACGCAGTGAGTCGAGCAGCGGGAAGACGCGCAATGCGGGGATGCGGTGACGGTCGGCGAGCTGGAGGAAGAAGGGTTCCTCGGGGAAGCGTCCCGCGAGGAGGTCGAGCTTGCTCGGCAGGACGAGGACGCCCAGCGCGACCCCCCGAGCACCGAGGTCGGACGCGAGCGAGTCGAACGTCGATGCGTATCGTCGCATCAACTCGGCACTACGCTCGCGCTGTGTCGTGTCCTCGAGCACCGACCAGTGCCGGAGCTCGTCGCGACGGATGTCGTGTTCGATCATCCAGGTGATGCCGACGTAGGAGAGGAGGCGCACGAGGTGCGGACGAAAGAGGGAGACGCGCTCCTGCACCCTTCCCCAGACCTCGGTCGGTGCGGGGGCTCTCGGCCCGCGATCGACGCCGGGACGCATCGTCCCCAGCGGCGGCGCCGCGCGCAACAGCGTGTCGCCCGGCCGCAGGTTCAACAGGTCCGACAGATCGTTCTGGTATTGCCCGACGATCACGAGGTCGGGCTTAAGGAACGGTAACGAGGCGCGCACGCGACGCGCCTGCTGTGCGATGGTGGTGCCGCGCACGCCGAGATTGAAGACCTCGACGCATGGGCCCGTCGTTCTCGACGCGACGCGTCGACGCAGGATCTCGACGAAGGAGCTGTCGCGATCGACGCCGTCGCCGAACACGAAGGAATCGCCGGCGAGGACGACGCGACGACAGCGCTTCGGATCGGACGCTGCGGGGAACTCCTCGTCGGGGAAGCCCAGCGAGTTCAGCGGTGTGGCCGTCCGCCGGCTCCACGGCCAATGACCGACGCGGAGCGAATACGTACGTTCCAGATCGAGGGAATCGGAGAGTACGACCGTGCGTCTGCTGATCGTGAGCATGGCGACGCCCTCCGCGACGCCGAGCAGGAGGACGCTCGGCACGAGGGCGAAGACAGTGAGCTTGATTCCCCGTAGGAGCCTTGCTCGGGCTGTCGACCGAATACCACGCTCAGTCATGTACGGGCAGAATATCGCAGAAATCGCTGATGATTAGCGACATTAATCGAACATCAAAGGAACAGTGTACGGCAGTTTCGAGGGGCAATTGACTGAGAGGGCTAGCCAAGACGGTTCCTTGACGCAATATGCCTGCCGCTCGGGTCGCGACGATCGCGCTCGAGTAGTGGCGACATCGGCCCGGTCAGTGCCTACTATTCGCACGACATGCCGAATCTAATCGACGAGGTCAATCTCGCGACGATGCGCGATGCGCGGGCGGTCGCCGAGTACGCCGGGCCGGAGTACCTGCTCGAGCATGAGCGCCTGGTCCTCGAGCAACTTGCGCCGGAGGTCGAGGGCCAGCCGATTCTCGATATCGGGGTCGGTGGAGGCCGCACGGTCAGCGCGCTCCGCGCGCTGAGTGAGGACTACCTCGGGATCGACTATAGCGAGGAGATGATCGCCGTCTGTCGACGCCGTCATCCCACGGTGCGTTTCGCGCACATGGACGCCCGGCACATGCACAGCATCCCCGATGGGAGCGTCGCGCTCGCGGTCTTCAGCTGCAACGGCATCAGCATGGTCGGGCACGAGGATCGCTTGGCGATCCTGCGCGAGGTGCGTCGCGTGCTGCGACCCGGCGGCTACTTCGTGTTCACGACGTACAACCGGGAGAGCGCCGCGGCGACCGCCGGCTATCGCTTCCCGGAGTTCCATCCCTCGCTGAACCCGGCGCGCTCCGTGGTGCGCGCGGCGCGGTGGCTGCGTTCGGTCGCCGTCGGACTCGCGCACCGGCGACGTCTCCGCCGGCATGAGGTGCACACGCCGGGCTACTCGATCATCAACGACCGGTGCCACGACTATGGCGTGATGCTCTATTACATCTCGATCGCCGAGCAACGGCGGCAATTGGAGCGCGAGGGCTTCGCGGCGGATGCGCCGGCGTACGAGTGCACGGGGCGGTTGATCACGGACGGGACGGCACTCGACTCGATGCTGTTCGTCGCGCGGAAGACGCGCGCGTGACCCGCGCGCGCCGGTCCGGCGCGCGCGTCGCCTCGCTTGTCGCCCCGCGTCACGCGCTGCACATTCCCACCTCCCACGCCCTCCCCTGAGCATGTCGACATCGCACGCGCGCCGATCGCGCTTCCTGACCTGGCGGTTCTGGCTCGCAGGTGCCGTCGTCGTCGGCGCGATGGGCGCCAGCTTCGTCGTCGGCGCCTTCGCGCACAAGTACCGCGCGCAGATCATCGGGCGATTGAACGCGATGCAGTCGGGCGGGATCCTGACGACGAACCTGTACAACATCGCCGTACAGAAGGTCCGCGTCCCCGGCGAGGGACGCTACGGGTCGGTCGCCGCGCTCGCCGATGGCGTGCTGCTCGCGTCGCGCAACGGCGCCCTGTGGTTCATCGACGCCGCCCGTACGGTCCAGCCGATCGCGACCCGCATCCCGGTGAACGTCGACGAGTTCCTCGGGGATCCGCAGAACGAAGGCGTCATCTCCACTGACAACTTCGGGGTCAAGGACGTGCTCGTCCGCGAGGTGGACGGCCGCCTCCAGCTCCTCACGTCGTTCAACCAGTGGTATCCGGAAGGCGATTGCTACGCGCTCCGCGTGGCGCTACTCGAGACGACGGTCGAGGCGCTCCGCACGGGTCCCGCCGATACGGTCGGCTGGCGGACGGTCTATGAGACCGTGCCTTGCTATCCCCTCAGCCGCATGGCCGACGGCACGCGCCCCCACCCGACGCTCGGCGCCGGTGGACGCCTCGCCTGGCGCTCGGATTCCGAATTGCTGCTCACCGTCGGTGGCTTCAAGAGCGAGGGCATCGAGCAGGGCGGCCCCGAGCTCTACTGGGACCGGGAGAACTCGTACGGCAAGACGATCTTGATCGACCTCTCGGCCGGCACGTCCCGGATCTTCACGATCGGACACCGGAATCCGCAGGGGCTCGCCGTCGCCGATGACTCGACGATCTGGCTCACCGAGCATGCGGCGCGCGGCGGCGACGAACTCAACCGCCTCGTCGAAGGCAGCAACTACGGCTATCCGGCGGTCTCGTACGGTACGGCGTACGATGCGATGACGTGGCCCACGAACCCGAGGCAAGGCAGGCATGACGGCTTCGCGAAGCCGGTGTATGCCTGGGTCCCCTCGATCGGCATCTCCGAGGTGATCGTCCTGCGACGCGATGGCTTCCCCGACTGGAAGGGCGATCTCCTCGTCGCGTCGATGGCGATGGAGCAGCTCTATCACGTGCGCATCGAGGAAGGGCGGGCGGTCTTCGTGGAGCCGATGCGGATCGACCATCGCATCCGCGACCTCGCGGAGGCAGTCGACGGAAGCATCGTCATGAAGACGGACGACGATTTCTTGATCTACCTGACGCGCGTGGGCGCCGATTCGGCGTCGCTCGCCGCGCTGTCACCCGTCGAGCGGGGGCAGGTCCTGGCGACCGGTTGCCTCGGATGCCACTCGCTCGCCGCCGGTGGCCCGAGCGCGATCGGACCGAACCTGCATGGTGTGGTCGGTCGTGATGTCGGGTCGCTCGAGGGTTACTCGTACTCGCCGGCGCTGCGCGCGATCCGCGGCCGATGGACGCCGGACGCCCTGCGTCAGTTCCTCTCGGCACCCGCGACGTATGCGCCGGGCACCACGATGTCGCTCGTGACACCGCTCGACGATGCCAAGGTCGACGACATCATCGCCTATCTTCAGACCTTGCGCTGATGCGGCCTCCCCGCACGTCACGCCGTGGCTTCGGCCGCGGCCGTCGCCTATTATTCGCCCCCATGCACGCCGCCATCGCGACGGATCGTCCTTGATCCCCACGCCGACACCCGGTCGCCGCGGCCGCGGGCGGCTGTTCCTCGCCGCCGCGCTCGCCCTCGCGCTCCCGATCATGGCGCGTGCCCAGAGCCTCACGTTCGGATCGCTGTCGGGACGCGTCGTCGACATGGATGGCCGCGGCGTCGGGGACGCCGAGGTGCGGATCGTGGACCGCGCGAGTGGCGGCGAGCGATTCCTCATGACGGATCGCGATGGCCGGTTCGCGTTCGGCCTCTTGCCCGTCGCCCGCTACGACGTGCGCGCCGAGGCGCTCGGGTATCGGCCGGCCGTGCACCTCGACATCGCCGTCGACGCGGGCGGCATGGTCGTGCTCGAACTGGCGCTGCGCGAGCAGGCGCCGCCGGTCACGACGGTCGATACCGTGCCGTCGCGCGGCTCGACGCGGCGGCCACGCTCATGGCTCGTCGAGCGCGGGTACGCCGATCTGGCCGGCGGGCGGCGCGTCGCGAGTGACCTCGTGTCACTGTCGCCGATCGCCGATGCCGACGGTGTCGAAGGTCTGCCGTGGCGGTTCGCCGATGCGGTGATCGATGGGGCGCGCACCGGAGGCCTCCTCGCCCCGGCGTCGAACGGTTGGGAGTCGACCGGATTGGCGTTGCCGTTGCGCGCGCTCTCGGATGGGCACGTCGGCGGTCTCGGCTACGACGTCGAATTGGGTGGGACCGGCGTCGGTCTCGCGGTGAGCTCGGCGCGAGGCGGCAGCGGAGCGGCCGTGCGGGCGATCATCGACGGCGGCAGCGCCGGCATGGGGGGCGCGCTCATCGCACAGGGAGCGCTGCAGCGCGACACCGCGCACGCGATCGTCGGTGTCGACTACCAGCGAGCCGAGATCGCCGCGCCGGCGTGGCTCCCGACCTCCGAAGCGGAGGCGCTCGCGATCGCGACGGCCGCCGAGGCGCACGGAAGCGGACTCGCGCCGTACACGCGCGCGACGCCTCGCTTGGAGGAGCGCGCGAGCGCGTTCTCACGGTTCGATTGGCTCCAAGGGGAGCGCTTCGCCCTGAGCTTCCGCGCATCGGCGTCGCGCTTCGCGTCCGCGGATCCCCCACTCGACGGTCCGTCATGGGCTGGGCTCGGGTCACGCTACGAGGCGACGGCCGGGCAGCTAGGGTTCGACATGTACGCGCGCCTCACCCGCCGGCTCTCTGCCGAGGTGCGCGTCTCCGGAGACGTCGGTGAGTACGGTTCCGACGTCGCGGCGCTCCCGGCGACGACCTTCGCATCGCGCAACCTCACGATCGGCGGCGGGAGTGCCGATCCGTTCACGGATTCGCGCGCCACCCCGCGCGTATCTGGCATCCTCCATGGTCACTTCGGCGCGCATCGCGTGAAGTTGGGCGCCATGACGTCCTCGAGCGTATTCGAGTCGCGGTCCGCGGGGAGCGCCCTCGGACGATTCCGGTTCGGTGACGCGGCGGACTTCGCTGCCGCAGAAGGTGCGTGGCGGCAGGTCGCGTCGCCGGCCTCCGTCGGTTCCTTCCGCATGAGCGAGACCGCGTTCTTCCTGCAAGACTCCTGGCGCGCGAGTGATGCGATCTCGGTGCAAGCCGGGTTCCGCGTCGAGGGTCAGCGGGTGCCGCTCGACCGCGTACGCGTGGCACCGGCATGGACGGCGGCGAGCGGGCTCGCGACAGGCGCGTTCGAGCAGCCATCCTACCTCTTCTCGCCGCGTGTCGCGTTCCGTTGGGAGCTCGGCGATGCGCGCGAGTGGGCGATCGAGGGCGGGGCCGGCAGCTTCCGAGCGCTCCCTGACCGCCGTGACGTCGGCGAGTTGCTCGCGATGGCTGCAGGAGCGGACGTGCGGGAGGGGGCGGGAAGCTTGGGTGGGTGGCCGGCCGCGCCCTCGGCGGCCGTCGCGCCCGTCGTCGGACGGGCGATGTCGCTCGGCGGGCCGCGGTTCGAGGGACCCCGGACACGACGACTCTCGCTCGGGCTCCAGCGCACGCTCGGCGTGTGGACGGGGTACGTCTCGGCCACCTACCGCCACACCGATCTCCTGGCGCGTCGCCGGGACCTGAACCTCGCATCCGTCTCTGCCGGAGAGGATCAGTACGGCCGGCCGCTGTTCGGCACGCTCACGCAGGTCGGCGCGCTCCTCACGGCCGCTCCCGGCTCGAATCGGCGCTTCGTCGGCTTCGACCAGGTGACGGCCATTGAAGTCGGCGGCGCGTCGGACCATCGGGCGGTGACGCTCGGGATCGACCGTGCGGTCGACCGCGGGCTCAGCCTCTCCGCGAGCTACACCTATGCGCGCACCCAGGACAACCTGGCCGGCCTGACCGCGTCCTCGCTCGACCCGTTCCCGGCGGGATTGGCGGGTGAGGACTGGACCGACGGGCGCAGCGACTTGGGTGTGCCGCAT
>CAYSAR010000051.1:0-4994 GCA_964428985.1 uncultured Gemmatimonadaceae bacterium
CGCGAGGTCGGCGCGATCGCGCCGGGACGCATCGCCGGCCTCGTGCTGGTCTCGGCCGACCCGCTCGAGCGCACCGGTGCGCTGCGGCTCGTCGAGGTGGTCGTGCGCGCGGGCCGCGCCTACGACCGCGCGACGCTCATGGAGGCGCTCGGCATGCGCACCGCCGCGCCGCGCGCCGCGACGTCACGGAGCCCGGACGACGACCTCGAGTGAGACCCAGCGCTCGGGATCGAGCGCGTGCCGCACGCGCAACTCGTGCGTGCCCGGCGGGCTCGTCACGCGCATGATGTCACCGACGACGAGCGAGTCGCCGGCGGCGAGCATCGTCGACTGGCTGACGCCGGCGCACTTCATGACCTCGGGCGGATGCGTCAACTCGAGCGCGCCGGCGTAGTCGAGTCCGCAGATGCGCGCGGTCACCGCGACCGCGTCGCTCCCGCCGTTCACGATCGCCGAGTGCAGCGTGACGTTGAGGCCGCCGGTCGGCTCGGTCGGCTCGAGCCGCACATGCTGCGTGAGTCCGCCGGGGAGCGTGACGCTCGCCTCGCCCTCCGCCGCGCGCTCGCGCGGCGCGGCGTTCTCGAGCGTGCAGGCCGCCAGCATCGTCCCGGCGGCCAGGATCATCGTCGTCGTGAGCGGTCGCATCGCGTTCCTCCCGAGGTGCGGCGCCGACGCCTCGCCTGCTGCGCACCCGCTACTACCCGCGTCGGACCGCGGAGCGTCACCGGATCGGATTGCCCGAGCGTCCGTCCGCTATGTCCACGTCGCGCGTCTCACGCACGAACAGCGCGCCGATGACGAACGTCATGGACGCGATCGCGACCGGGTACCAGAGCCCCGAGTAGATGTCGCCGGTCGCGGCGACGATCGCGAACGCCGTCGTCGGCAGGAAGCCGCCGAACCAGCCGTTGCCGATGTGATACGGCAATGACATCGACGTGTAGCGGATGCGGGTCGGGAAGAGCTCGACGAGCATCGCCGCGATCGGCCCGTAGACCATCGTGACATAGATGACGAGGAGCGTGAGGATCGCGACGACCATCGGGCGGTGCAGCGCGGCGGGATCGGCCTTCACCGGATACCGCGCCGCCGCGAGCGCCGCGCCGAGCTCGCCATCGAAACGCGCCTTCTGCGCCGCCGCGTCGGCGGCGCCCGCGTCGTACGAGACGATGCGCACGTCCCCGATGCGCACGACGACCGTGTCGCCGGACGTCGGCGCCTCGTTCGTGTACGGCACGCCGCGGCTCACGAGCGCCGCCTTCGCGACGTCACAGGGCGACGTGAAGCGCGAGGTGCCGACCGGATTGAACTGCACCGAGCAGCCATCGCGGCCGGCCTCGACGACCGCCGGCGCCTCACGCTGTGCGCGCTCGAGCGCCGGGTTCGCGAAATGCGTCAGCGCCTTGAAGAGCGGGAAGTACGTGAGCGCCGCGAGCGCGCACCCGGCGAGGATCACCGGCTTCCGGCCGATGCGGTCGGAGAGCCAGCCGAAGACGACGAAGAACGGCGTGCCGATCAACAGCGACGTCGCGACGAGCACGTTCGCCGCCTGCGCGTCGACCTTGAGCGTCTGCTGCAGGAAGAAGAGCGTGTAGAACTGCCCCGTGTACCAGACGACGGCCTGGCCCGCCGTCAGGCCGAAGAGCGCGAGCAACACGATGCGCAGGTTCCCCCATCGCGCGAACGACTCGGTGAGCGGCGCCTTGCTCTGCGTGCCCTCCGCCTTCATGCGCTGGAAGACCGGCGACTCGGCGAGCGTGAGCCGGATCCACACCGAGATGCCGAGCAGCACGAGCGAGAGGAGGAACGGCAGGCGCCACCCCCACGCCTCGAACGCCTCGTCGCCAAGCGCGAGGCGGCAGCCGAGGATCACGAGCAGCGAGAGGAAGAGCCCGAGCGTCGCCGTCGTCTGGATCCACGACGTGAAGAGGCCGCGCTTCCCATGCGGCGCGTGCTCGGCGACATACGTCGCCGCACCGCCGTACTCGCCACCGAGCGCGAGGCCTTGAAGGAGGCGCAGCAGGATCAGCGCGACCGGCGCGGCGATGCCGATCGTCGCGTACGAGGGCAGGATGCCGACGAGGAACGTGGCCGTGCCCATGATGACGATCGTGACGAGGAACGTGTGCTTGCGGCCGACGAGATCCCCGAGCCGACCGAAGACGAGCGCGCCGAAGGGACGGACGGCGAACCCGGCGGCGAACGCGAGCAGCGCGAAGATGAACGCGGCGGTCGGGTTTACGCCGGAGAAGAACTGCCGGCTGATGATCGCGGCGAGGGAGCCGTAGAGATAGAAGTCGTACCACTCGAACACCGTGCCGAGCGACGACGCAAAGATGACGCGACGCACGTCGCGGGCGGGGAGGTCCGTGGTCATGGGCGGCAAATATGCCGCAATCCCGCGGAGGCGCGATGCGCCTCGGCCCGTACTCACGGGTTGAACCAGTACGACGCCTTCAACAGCAGCGTGTTGTCCGGCCGCGCGCCGAAGAGTTCACCGAGATCCCGGTCCGCCGCGAACCGTCCGTCGCTCGCGAAGCTCTCCCGCCCCTGCTGCCAGACAAGGAAGATCACCGACCCCGGCCGGTACTCCCAGCGCAGCACCGCGTTCGAGTTGAACTGCCGCTGGTTGTAATCGGTGAGCGCGAACCCCGCCGGCGCGAATGGCGCGAAGCGCGCGTCGTAGTCCTTCGCGCGGGCGTCGACGAGTTCGCGGAGGTCGGAGCGCTCCCCCGTCGCGACGAACGGCTGCGCGTAGAGCTCGAAGCTCAGCGTCGGCGTCAGCGTCACGTTCGCGCGCAGCGTGAGACCGAGGATGTCCTGGTCGAGCCGTGAGAACGCGAAGTGCGTCGTGTCGCTCAGCGCGTCGCCGAAGTTGCGCAGCCATTGCGTGTCGTCCGTCCGCCGCTCGTAGCTCCCGCTCAGCGTGAGCGAGGTGCGGGCGCCGGCGCGCGCCGTCGCGCCGCCGTTCGCGAACCGCGACCATGAACGCCCGCCGTCGCCGCGCGCGCCGCCGAACTCAACGAACGGGATCACCGCCCGGCGCCCGTCGCCATCGACGCCCATGAAGATCGACGTGCGCGGCGAGAGGCGCAGCGCCGGCCCTCCGCGCGCGCACGAGACGCAGTGCGCGCCGCCGAGCTGCTGGAGGTTCACCGAGAAGTACGACGACCACTGGTTCGCGAACTCGGCGGAGCCATGGATGAGCGCGTTCGCCCCCGTCGGGAGGCCGCCGGTCGTCCAGTGCTGCTCGAGCCCGAGCACGCCGTTGACGCGGCGATAGAACGAGCGCGGGACGAGGTTCGACACCGAGAGCTGGTTCCGCAGCATCACGTCGTTGATCAGCGTGACGAAGCCGAGGTCGTTGAGCTCGGTGTTGGGCGTCGCATAGCGTGCCGTCGTCTCCCAACGCACGCGACCGGCGTACCGCCGGATCGTGCCCGACGTCACCGAGCCGGCCATCGACGTGCGCGTCGGGTCGAACGTCGCTTCGCCATGGTCGGGCCGCTGGTGGAGGTGCACGCTCGAGAGCTGCGTCCGCGCGATCGCCTCCTCGGAGCCGCGCGCGATGGAGTGCCCGCTGTACCCCGACGCCTCCCAGCGGCCGGCGAAGCGGTGATAGCCCTGCACGAGCAGCGTGTACGCATCGCGGCGCAGGAAGTCCTCGGTGTCCTCGTCGAGGTCGCGTACGAGCGCGGTCACCATCGTGCCGAGTTGCGAGCGCCCGCCGCGGAAGTCGCGCACGAGGCGTCCGACGAGCGCGGTCGTCGCCGGCTCGATCGTCGTGCCGCCCTGTCCGCGTTCCTCGGCCGACCGCGCCGCGACGACGCCGAACTGCGTGCCGTTCGCGAAGCGACCGGTGACCTTCGCCGCGCCCTGGATCGCGCTCGCGACGGGGTCGCGCGGGTCGGCGCGCAGCTGTGGCGTGCGGCCGAGCCGGCGCGTGTAGAAGATCCCCTCGCAGGGCCCGTTGCAGCGGAAGAGGTTCACGCCTTCCTGGAAGAACGGGCGGCGCTCCTCGAACCGCACCTCGAACGCGCTGAGGTTGATCAGCGCCGGATCGGCCTCGACCTGTCCGAAATCGGGGTTGATCGTCGCGTCGAGCGTGATGTTGCTCGTGAGGCCGGCCTTCAGGTCGACGCCGCCGCTGAGCTGTTGCTCATGCCGGAAGCCGGCGCCGTCGGGAAGGCTCACGTTCTTCGTCACGGCGTACGGCATCACCTCGAGCCGTCGCGCGCGCCCGATTCCCTCGATGCCCACGAGGTCGCCGAGCTGCGAGGCGAACGTCTGGAACGACGGACGGTACGTCGGCCACGCGTCGCGCTCGTTGTAGCGGCCGACGTCGCGCCAGACGCCGAAGCCGAACACCTGCGAGTCGCCGGGCTCGAAGCGCAGTTGGCTGAACGGGATCGCGAACTCGGCCGTCCAGCCCTCCGTGTCGATTGCCGTCGCGACATCCCAGACGCCGTCCCAGGCGATGTCCTCGTTGATATCGGTGAAGATGCTCGCGTCGCGCTTGACGCCGGCCGGATTGACGATGAACGAGACGCCGCTGCGACGGTCGCGGAAGCCGTCGATGATGACCTTGATCCACTCCGACGGCGTGCGCACGTCACGGCGACTCAACAGCGCGACGAGCGAATCGGGCCGCGGGTCGTACGCACGCACGAACACGTAGAGCGAGCGGTCGTCGTAGGCGACGCGCACCGTCGTCCGGAACCGCGCCGGCTGGGCCTCGCCGGGCGCGAACTGCCGGAAGTCATCGGTCACCGGTGCGACCGCCCAGACCGCGTCGTCATCGCGCCCATCGAGGCGCGGCGCGACCTGGGCGCGCACGGCCCGCGCGGTCGGGACGGCGGTCGGCGTCTCGGTCGACGGCGGCGTGCCCTGCGCGTCGGCGCAGACCTCGTCGGTGAGCGCTGCGACCGAGAGGCTCCCCGCGGGCCACGCCAGCGCGACCTGGAGGCTCGCGGGCGCAGCGGCAGCCTGAGCGA
>CAYSAR010000051.1:5004-11710 GCA_964428985.1 uncultured Gemmatimonadaceae bacterium
GGCGAGCGCGAGCGCCGCGGCTCGCGCGGTGCGGACGAACGTCGTCATGAGCGATGGTGTGGGTGGCGTGGAGCCGACGCCCGAACCTACCAGCCGCGCAGGATGTCCCATCGGTCCACTACCCGGCCATCATCGAGGACCAGGTAGGCCGCATGCTGCGCCGCCGTGAGGCACGAATGGTTGACGAGCACGCGGACGCGCGTCCCGACCGCGAGCCGATCGAACTGCGCATCATCGAGCACCGGCACGACACCATGCTCCTGCGAGAGGCTCCCGACGCGGAGGCCGAGGTCCTCGCCGTCGAGCGAGAGGACGCGGCCGTAGTCGACCGGCTCGTCGCCCATCGCCGGTCCGCGATCCTTCGACAGCGCGATCGCGCCGGCGTCGAGCACGACGTGCCCCTTCGCGCGATCGCGGTGCGCGACCGACGCGAGCACGCTGAGCGCGCACTCCTCCACCGCGCAACTGCCGATCGCGACCTGGGTGAGGTCGAAGAACGCATAGTTGCCGGCGCGGACCTCATCGATGCCCTCCAGGTGATCGACGTGCGTCGCGGTCGGCGTCGAGCCGACGCTGACGGCGGGCACCGTGAAGCCGGCGGTGCGCAACGCGTCGGCGGCATCGCGCATGACGTCCCGTTCCTCGCGCGCGACGGCGAGCACGGCGTCGTGCCCGCGCGCGTGGTACGAGTGACCGGCATGGGTCAGGAGTCCCGCGAACCTCAGATGCCGCTCATCGCCGATGCGTTGCACGAGCTCGGGCAGCGCCGCCGACCCGGGCGCGACGCCGCAGCGATGGTATCCGCAGTCGACCTTCACCCAGAGGTCGACCGCGGTCCCGAGGCCGGCGACCGCCTTGTCGAGCGCGTCCGGGATCGTGGGGTCATCGGTGATGAGCCCGAGCCGCACGCCCTGCCGCAGGAGGTCGACGACGGCGTCGAACTTCCCCGGCTCGATCGGCACCGCGTACGTGATGTCGGTGAAGCCCTCGGCGGCGAACGCGCGCGCCTCGGCGAGCGTCGAGACCGTGATCCCCTCGAAGTGCCCCGCGACCTGCACCTCGGCGACCTCGATGCACTTGTGCGTCTTCACGTGCGGCCGCAGCCGCGCGCCCAGCGAGCGCACGCGCGACCCGACGCGTTCGGCGTTGCGCCGCAGGACGGACGCGTCGAGCAGCAGCGCCGGAGTCGCCGCGTCGTGCAGGTCAGGCATCGGTCGCCGCGATGCAGTCGACCTCGACGAGGAAGCCGTTCCGCAGTTCCTTCGTCGGGACGACCGCGCGCGCGGGGCGATGCGGACCGAGGATCCGCCCGTACACCGCGTTGAACGCGCCCCAGAGCGAGATGTCGGCGACGTACACCGTCACCTTGAGGACGCGGTCCCAGTCGGAGCCGGCCGCCCGCAGGATCGCCTGCACGTTGCGCAGCGTGCGCTCGGTCTGTTCCTCGATCGACCCGAGCTTCTTCTCGCCGGTCGCGGGATCGATCGCGAGCTGCCCCGCGACGTAGACGAGGCCGCCGTGCACCGTCGCCTGGGAGTAGTGGCCCGCCGGGGTCGGCGCGTCGGGCGTGCTGATGTAGCGGATCGGCGTGGGGGCCATCGGGGACTCCGGCGTCAGGCGTCGAGGTAGGGCGAGTCCTCGTGATACGGTGACGCGCCGTCATCATGGTGCGGGTGCAGCTCCGCCCATTTCTTCCGCTTCTCCTTCGGCTTCACCGGTCTCGTCGGGATCGGCGGTCGCTCGTCCTCGGGCAACAGGTCCTTCACCATCTCGACGAGCTGGTGGCTCAGGTGCTGCCCATACTTGTACATCGCGACGACGCGTTTGCGGTTCCCGAGCAGGAACGCGAGGATGGGCTTGTCGGCCTTGAGCGCGTTGCAGGCCCGGCAGCAGAGGACGAGGTTGTCGCGCCGGTCGTACGCGGTGAGTCCGCGCCGCGGCGTGACATGGTCGAGCGTGACCGTCGCGGGGTCGACGACGCGTTCGCAATAGGCGCAGACCGGCCCATGGCGCTCGAGCAGCCAGAGTCGCGTCTCGGTGTAGGCGGCCCGCCCGGTCGGGACCGAGGTGAGCCGTACCTGCTGGGGCGCCGGGGCGCCGCCCTTGCCGCGCCCGCGTCCACCGCGCCGGCGCTTCTTTGCTGATGCCTTCGGCTTGCCGGGCATCTTATGGATGGGTCTCTCGCATGGTTCGCATCGAAAGCTAGTCGCCGGGGGCCGGTCCCGCTCGCCCGGGCGCATTGCTTGATACTTGAAGGAATCCGCCGTACCATCCCGCACCCCCAGCAAGGACGGATCGTGCGCGTGCTGGTCGTCGGTGGCGGACCGGGCGGGCTCTATGCGGCGGCGCTCCTCAAGCGCCGGCATCCGCGTGCCGTCATCACCGTCACCGAGCGCAACCGCCGCGACGACACCTTCGGGTGGGGCGTCGTCCTCTCCGACCAGACGGTCGCGAACCTCCGCGTCGCCGACGCCGAGAGCGGCGCGCGCATCGCCGAGGCGTTGCACCACTGGGACGACATCGACGTGCACTTCCGCGGCCGCGCGATCCGCTCCGGCGGCCACGGCTTCTCGGGCATCAGCCGCAAGACGCTGCTCGCGATCCTCCAGGCGCGCTGCGAGACGCTCGGGGTCACGCTCGAGTTCACGCGCGAACAGGACGCCGACCTCGCCACGCGCGTCGCCGGCGATGGCATCGACCTCGTGATCGCCGCCGACGGCGCGAACAGTCGCGTGCGCGAGCAGTACGCCGCGACGTTCGCCCCCGAGATCGACGTCCGTCGCAATCGCTACACCTGGCTCGGCACGCCACGGCGATTCGACGCGTTCACGTTCGCGTTCGCCGAGACCGACGCCGGGTGGTTCCAGGCGCACGCGTACCGGTTCGACGAGTCGATGAGCACCTTCATCGTCGAGGCGCCGGAGGAGGCGTGGCGGCGCGCCGGCTTGGCCGAGATGCCGGCCGATGAGACGGTGCGATGGTGCGAGCGTCTCTTCGCGCGCGAGCTCGACGGCGCACCGCTGCTCGTGAACGCATCGCATCGCACGACCACCGACCGGCTCTGGGTGCGCTTCCCGCGCATCACCTGCGAGCGCTGGGTGCACTGGATCGACGGCGTGCCCGTCATCCTGCTCGGCGACGCCGCACACACCGCCCACTTCTCGATCGGCTCCGGCACGAAGCTCGCGCTCGAGGATGCGATCCTCCTCGACGAGGCGCTCGCATCGTATCAAGGTGGCCGCGGCAGCGCCGCGGAGGCGGCGCTCGCACGCTACCAACGCGAGCGCAGCGTCGAGGTGCTCAAGCTCCAGAACGCCGCCCGCAACTCGACCGAATGGTTCGAGCACGTCGATCGCTATGCGCGACTCGCGCCGGAGCAGTTCGCGTACTCCCTGCTCACGCGCTCGCAACGCATCTCGCACGAGAACCTGCGCGAGCGCGACGCTGGCTACGTCGCGGCGTTCGAGCGGTGGTTCGCACAGCGCGCGGGGATCGAGGCACCAGCCGGACGGCCGGCGCCGCCGGCCCTGCTCACGCCGTTCACCGTCCGTTCGGTCACCCTGCCGAACCGCGTCGTCGTCTCGCCGATGGCGCAGTACACGGCCGACGCCAACGGCATGCCCGGCGACTGGCATCTCGTGCACCTCGGCGCGCGAGCGACCGGCGGCGCGGGCCTCGTCATGACGGAGATGACCTGCGTCTCCCCCGACGCGCGCATCACGCCTTGGTGTCCGGGCATGTGGAACGAGGCGCATCGCGACGCCTGGGCGCGCATCGTGCGCTTCGTGCACGGGCACTCGACGGCGCGCATCGGGCTCCAGCTCGGCCACGCCGGCGCGAAGGGCTCGACGAAGAGGATGTGGGAAGGCATCGACGAGCCGCTCCCCGACGGCAACTGGCCACTCATCGCGCCGTCGGACGCGCAGTACCTCGAGGGCATCTCGCAGGTCGCGCGTGCGATGACGCGCGACGACATGGATCGCGTGCGCGACGACTTCGTGCGCGCGACGCGGCTCGGCGTCGACGCGGGCTTCGATTGGCTCGAGCTGCACTGCGCGCACGGCTACCTGCTCTCGGCCTTCCTCTCACCGCTCACCAACCGTCGCACCGACGACTATGGCGGCTCGCTCGAGGCGCGCGCGCGTTTCCCGCTCGAGGTCTTCCGCGCGATGCGTGACGCATGGCCCGGGCACCTGCCCTTCTCCGTGCGCATCTCGGCGCACGATTGGGCGCCGGGCGGCAACACCGGCGACGACGCCGTGCGCCTCGCGCGGCTCTTCGCCGAGGCCGGCGCCGACATGATCGACGTCTCCGCCGGACAGGTCGTGAAGGCCGAGCGCCCGGTGTTCGGCCGCATGTGGCAGGTGCCGTTCGCCGACCGCATCCGGCAGGAGGCCGGCATCGCGACGATCGCCGTCGGCGCGATCACCGACGCCGACCAGGCGAACGGCATCATCGCATCGGGACGCGCCGACCTCGTCGCGATCGGGCGACCGCACCTCGTGAACCCGGCGTGGACGCTGACCGAGTCGGCGCGCCATGGGTATACGGGGACCGATGCGCTCTGGCCGGCGCAGTACCGCGCGGGCCGCGCACAGCTCGAACGGCTCATCGAGCGCGAACGCGCGACGATGGCCGCCACACCGACGGCTCCGCCGCGAGGCGAACTCACGTGACGACGCCGCATCCCGATCTCCACGGCGAGCACGCGCTCGTCACCGGCGCGAACCGCGGCATCGGCGCCGAGGTCGTGCGCCATCTCGCGGCGAGTGGCGCCGCGGTCTCGTTGCTCGTGCGCGACCGCGCCGGGGCCGAGGCACTCGTCGCCTCGCTCCCTGCCGGCACACGCACCGCGATCGTCGTCGCCGACGTGACCGACCGGGCCGCGCTCGCGCGCGCCTGCGCGGAGGCGGCCGCGGCGCTCGGACCGGTGACGATCCTCGTGAACAACGCCGGCGCCGTCGAGAGCGTCCCCTTCCTCAAGACCGACGACGCGCTCTTCGAGCGGATGTTCGCGCTGCACGTGCTGGCGGCGGTCACCGCGAGCCGCTGTGTCATCCCCGCGATGCTCGCGCGCGGCCATGGCCGCATCGTGAACGTCGCGAGCGTCGCCGCGCTCGCCGGTGCGCCGTACGTCGCGCACTACGTCGTCGCGAAGCACGGACTCCTCGGCCTCACGCGCGCGCTCGCGGCCGAGTTCGCCGGCAAGGGGATCACCGTGAACGCGGTCTGCCCCGGCTACACCGACACCGACCTCGTGACGCGCTCGCTCGCGCACATCACCGCCAAGACCGGCCGCACCGCCGCCGACGCGCGCGCCGCGATCCTCGCCGATGCGCGCCAGCCGCGGCTCGTGCTCCCCGAGGAGGTCGCGGCGGCGGTGCTTGCGTTCTGCGCGCGCGAGGCAGGCGACCGCACCGGCGAGGCGCTGCCGCTCATGGGGGACGGCGAGGCGTGACGACGACCGCGACGCGCACGCACGAGGCGCTGCGGCTCTGGCTCCGGCTCTTCACCGGCACGACGCTCGTGTCGCGCACCGTCGACTCGATGCTCAAGCGCCGCTACGGCTCCTCGCTGCCGCGGTTCGACCTGCTCGCACAGCTGCACCGCGCGAGCGACGATGGCCTGCGCATGGGCGAGCTCTCCGACCGCACGCTCACGACGAACGGCAACGTCACCTGGCTCGTCGCGGCGCTCGAGCGCGAAGGGCTGGTCTCGCGCCGCGTCGACGACACCGATCGGCGCGCCGTCGTCGTGCGCCTCACGCCGGCCGGCCGGCGCCATTTCACGGCGATGGCGCGCTCGCACGAACGCCTCATCGAGCGGATCTTCTCCGGGCTCACCGCCGCCGACCGACGCGCGCTCCACCACGCGCTCGGCGTCGTCAAGCATTCCGTCACCCCCGAAGGCATCGAGGACCGACCATGACCCCGCGCGCGGCTTCCCCCGACGGCGACCCGATGGCGGCGATGCGGCGTCCCGTCGCCGGCCGCACCTTCAAGCACTTCCGCTTCGCGGCGAGCGAGGACGGGCGCGTCGCGACGATCACGCTCTCGCGTCCCGAGCGGAAGAACCCGCTCACGTTCGACTCGTACGCCGAGCTGCGCGACCTCTTCCGCGACCTGCCGTACGCCTCCGACGTGCGCGCCGTGGTCCTCACCGGCGAAGGCGGCAACTTCTGCTCGGGCGGCGACGTGTTCGAGATCATCGAACCGCTCACGCGCATGGCGGTGCCGGAGCTCCTCGCGTTCACGCGCATGACCGGCGACCTCGTGAAGGCGATGCGTGCCTGTCCGCAGCCGGTGATCGCCGCCGTCGATGGCGTCGCCGCCGGCGCCGGCGCGATCCTCGCGATGGCCTCCGACCTGCGCCTCGCCACGCCGCGCGCGCGCACCTCGTTCCTGTTCTCGCGCGTCGGGCTCGCCGGCTGCGACATGGGCGCCTGCGCGATCCTGCCGCGGATCATCGGCCACGGCCGCGCGACCGAACTGCTTCTCACCGGCCGTGCGATGGACGCCGCCGAGGGTGAGCGCTGGGGATTCTACAACGCGGTCGTCCCCGAGCCGGACCTGCTCGGCGAGGCACGGCGCCGTGCCGCCGACCTCGCGAACGGACCGTCCTTCGCGCATGGCATGACGAAGCAGATGCTCAACCAGGAGTGGAGCGTCTCCCTCGAACAAGCGCTCGAGATGGAGGCGCAGGCGCA
>CAYSAR010000052.1:0-3718 GCA_964428985.1 uncultured Gemmatimonadaceae bacterium
TGGCGGTACGTTCAAGCACATGACACCCCTCTCCGCCCTCTCCCTCGTCCGACGAGGCCTCCTCGCGCTGCTCGCGCTCGGCTCGCTCGGCCTTCTGACCGAGCTCGTGCTACTCGAGCACTACGAGGAGCGCGCGCAGTGGATCCCGATGGTCCTGCTCGTGTTCACGCTGCTCGTGATCGTCTGGCATTGGGTCGAGCGGCGCCGCACGAGTCTCCGTGCGCTCCAGGTCGTCATGATGCTGCTCATCGTCGCGGGCGTCGTCGGCATGTTCCTGCACCTGCGCGAGAACATCGCGGCCGAGGAGGAGCTGAACCCCGGCACGAGCGGGCTGCCGTTCTGGTGGGAGGTGATCCGCGGCGACCTGCCGACGCTCGCGCCCGGCACGCTCGTGCAGTTCGGGTTGCTCGGGCTGCTGTACGCGTATCGGCATCCGGCGCTCGGCAACGGCGAGGACTGACGCCGGCGATCCGCGCCGTTCAGGCGAGGTCGAGCAGCCGCACCACGCGATGGTGGCACTTGTCGCACTTGCCGATCAACGCGAGCTGCTTGTCGCGGAGCTCGCCCTCGAGGAGCTCGAAGTGGCGCCGCTCGAGGCAATGCGTGCAGAAGCCACTGTCGAGAAGCCGGGCGCGCATGTCCTCGGGGACCCGATCCCAGACCGCCTGCGCCTCGGGAGTGAACGCCATGGTGAAGCATGGAGCGCGACGGGCATCGCCGCCAGTCGGTGCACTCCGCGCGACCGGGGACGGAACCAACGCGCGGCGCCGTGTTATCGTAAGGGAAGCAACGACCGGCGACCGCCGCGCTCCCGACTTACGTCGAGACACGGCGGTCGTCCCATAGCGGGATACGTGCCGTGGACGCGCGTGACCGGATTGTAGGACGATGACGAACCCTGACCTTGAGGACACGGATGTCGGCTGAGTCCAGAAACGACTGCACGGATCACGTGGAGTGCGCCATCGACGAGTCGCGTCGCGAGTTCCTGCGCCATGGCCTGCTCGCCGTCGCGGCGATCACCGCCGTGGCGGGCACCGGCGCACCGCTGCACGCGATGGCGCGCACGTACGCGACGGGTCGCGGGCAGGAGAAGGCGCTGACCTATCCCCTACCCACCGCCGACGGCGCGACGATCGACGACGCGAACAAGGTCATCCTCGTGCGCTACCAAGGCATCGTGAGCGCGTTCTCGCTCGAGTGCCCACACCGCAAGAACCCGCTCGAGTGGCAGCCCGAGAACGGCCGCTTCTTCTGCCCGAAGCACAAGAGCACGTTCAAGCCCGAGGGCACCCTGACCGGCGGCAAGGCCGAGCGCAACATGGATCGTTACGCGATCAAGGTCGACGGGTCGAGCGTGATCGTCGACAAGACGACGCTCATCCGCTCGTCGGACGACGCGGCCGCGTGGACGGCCGCCGCGGTGCAGGTCGGCTAGGGCGCGGCGCGCCTAGCCGGCCTGCACCTCGCGCTCCACCGTCGCGCGCAGGATGCTCATGAAGTCCTGCGCGTTCGTGACGACACCCACCGCCTGGTGGGTCCCGCGGTCCTTGAGCTTGCTCACGAGGAACTCGCTCGCGTCGACGCAGATGGTCGGGAGCTCGACGAGGCCGCGCTGCGGGTCCTCGTAGTAGGCCGGCAGCATGTTGCCGACGGCGATGGAGTGGAGCGCCGTCGCGATCATCACCGCCATCGTCGCCTTCACCGCGTGGGCGCGCATCGCCTCCTGCGCCGCGACGGCATCGGTGAACACGTCCGGCAGCGGCCCGTCGTCGCGGATCGAGCCACCGAGAACGAACGGCACCTCCTCGACGACGCAGGCGTGCATGATGCCGTCGTTGATGATGCCCAGCTTCACCGCGGCGGCGATCGATCCCGCGCGACGCACCGCGTTGATCGCGCGCATGTGCGCGGCGTGGCCGCCCACCGACGCCTGCCCTTCGGCCGTCATGCCCAGCGTCGTGCCGACCACCGCTGCCTCGATGTCATGGACCGCGACGGCGTTCCCCGCGAGCAACGCCTGCACGTACCCGTTGCGGATGAACCAGACGAGGTTGTCGCGCGCGCGGGAATGCACGAGCGCGGGGCCCGTCACCCAGATCACGTAGCCACCGCGCCGCTTCTCCTCGACAAGCATGCGCGCGATGAGCCCGTAGTCGATCGGCTTCTCGCGCGAGACCTGGCTCGACATGAAGTGGAAGTCGCCCGCCGCCTCGGCGTCGGTCACGAAGCCGTGCGCGTGCACGAGCACGCCCTCGCTCCCATCCTCGGCGAGGCCGACGACGACCTCGTCGCCCGTCTTCACGCGGCGGCCTTCGCGTACCCACCAGCCGCCGTCCGCGCCGCGCACGAGCACGCCGTCCATGCGCGGCTCGCGCGGCATCGTCCAGCGACCATCGCCACCCTTCACGTAGGTCGGCAGGTTCGTCGTCGCGAAGAAGCCCTCGGGGAGCACGCCATCGCGCTCGACCGTCGCCGTGCGCGCCGCCGGCGCCCCGCGCAGGGCCGGCTGATCGAAGTCCGGCGGTTCGTAGCGCACGCCCGTCGGCTGCGTCATGAGCGTCGGCGGCTCGTTGAGCGAGTGCACGTCCGCCTGGCGTCCGTCCACGCGCGCCGTCACAGGATCCTCTTGCCGAGCGCGCTGAGGATGAGCTCGCACGCGATCTCCGCCGTGCGGTTCCGTTCGTCGAGCACCGGGTTCACCTCGACCATGTCGATGCCGACGAGCTTGCCGGTGTCGGCGAGCATCTCCATCGCGAGGTGCGCCTCGCGATACGTCATGCCGCCGGCGACGGCGGTGCCGACGCCCGGTGCCTCGTCCGGATCGATGACGTCCATGTCGAACGACACCCACAGGCCGGCCGTGTCGCGCGTCGCCGTCGCGATCGCCTCCTCGAGCACCGCGCGCACCCCACGCTCGTCGATCGCCCGCATCGTGAACGCCGAGAGCTTCCACTTGCGGATGTGATCGCGCTCGGGCTGGTCGAGATCGCGCAGCCCGACGAACGCGACGTCGCTCGCGCGGAGCGCGGGCTCGTCGCCGGCGATGCGCGAGAGCGCCTTGTCGCCGTGGCCGAGCAACGCGGCCATCGGCATGCCGTGCACGTTGCCGGAGGCCGACGTCGCCGGCGTGTGGAGGTCGCCGTGCGTGTCGAGCCAGACGCAGCCGATGCGCTTCCCTTCCGCGCGATAGTACGCGGCGGCGCCGGCGATGGACCCCGCCGCGAGCGCGTGGTCTCCGCCGAGCAGGAGCGGGATGCGACCGTCGGCGAGCGCGGCGCGCGTGCGCGCGGCGACCTCGGTGCACACCTGGGTGATCGCGCCTAGGTAGCGCGCGCCCCGCTGCGCACCGCGCGCCGCGTCCTCGCGGAACGGCACGTCGACGTTGCCGCCGTCCTCGACGTCGTGGCCGAGCTTCTCGATGCGATCCCGTAGGTCGGTGTAGCGAATGGCCGACGGACCCATGTCGACGCCGCGGCGGCTCGCGCCGAGGTCCATGGGAACGCCGATGATCCTCACTTTAGGCATGCCGTAGGCTACTCCGGGGGTTCAGGGCCGGAAGGGGGAGCGCATACCTATGCAAGGGATGCACGCGCTATGCCGCCCAACCGGCATGACTACGCGCGCGACATGATACCCGCGCCACCGTGGCGCGGCTCAGGCCGCCTGTGGCCGTCCGGCGCTCAACGCCATCCCGACGGCGACTACCGTCACCGAC
>CAYSAR010000052.1:3728-11650 GCA_964428985.1 uncultured Gemmatimonadaceae bacterium
CGATGACGTTGTACCAGAGGAACGAGACGTCCGGGGCGAACTTCCACGTCGCCCAGACGGCCGCCATGCCGGCGATGAGTCCGACGAACGCGCCGAGCGCCCGCGCCCGCTTGAACATCGCGAGCAGGAAGACGCCGAGGATCGAGCCGTAGAAGAACGACCCGAAGCGGTTCACGACCTCGATGAGCGAGCCGAGCGTGGCGGCATACGTCGCGACGACGCAGGCGAAGACGCCCCAGAGCGCGGTCGACAGCTTGGAGACGTTGAGCAGCTCGGTCTCGCCCGCCTCGGGCTTGAACCATCGGCGGTAGAAATCGACGACGGTCGCGGTCGAGAGCGAGTTGAGCTCGGCCGCGATGCTCGACATCGCCGCCGCAAGCACCGCGGCGAGGAAGATCCCGGCGAAGCCGAGCGGCAGCTGGTCGAGCACGAAGCGCGGGATGATGTAGTTGACGTCGCGCGAGTTCTGTCCGGTGACCGTGTTCGCGCGCTCGAGCGCCTCGGTGCGCACGGCGGTGACGTCGCGCTCGCGTGCGGCGAACTCCTCGCGCGCCCCGGCATGCGCCGCGGCCTCGCGCGCCGCGATCGCGTCGGTGTAGCGTGTCTCGAGCCGCTCATACGCCACCGGATCGGCGGCGCGGACCTGCGCCTCGTGCGCCGGGTTGTAGAGCAGCGGCGGCGGCGTGAAGACGTAGTACAGGAACACGAGCACGCCGATGAGCAGGATCAGCGCCTGCAACGGGATCTTCCAGTACGCGCTCATGAGCAGCGAGCTGCGCGCCTCGTCGACCGACTTCGCGGTGAGATACCGCTGCACCTGGCTCTGGTCCGTACCGAAGTACGAGAGCATCAGGAACGTGCCGCCGAGGATGCCCGACCAGAACGTGTACGTCTCGGTCAACGAGAACGAAAAGTCGAAGACCTGGAGGCGGCCGGTCGAACCGGCGAGGCGGAGCGCGTCATCGAGCGGCACCGGCATGCGCATCACGAGCACGACGACGAGCGCCGCGAGCGCGCCGACGATGACGACCATCTGCTTGACGTCGGCCCAGGTGACGGCCTGCACCCCGCCGAGCACGGTGTAGAGCACCGTCGGCACGCCGATGAGGAGGACCGATGACGTGATGTCCCAGCCGAAGATCGCCGACATGACGACCGCCGGCGCGGCGATGATCGTGCCGCACGACATGCCGCGCGAGAGCAGAAACAAGAAACTCGTCAGCGAGCGCGTCTTCGCGTCGAAGCGCCGTTCGAGGAACTCGTACGCGGTGTATACCTTCGCCCCGTGCAGGAACGGCACGAGCGTGACGCCGAGGATGACCATCGCGATCGGCAGCCCGAAGTAGAACTGCACGAAGCGGAGCCCGTCGGTCGCGCCTTGGCCGGTCGTGCCGATGAGCGTGATCGCCGAGAGCTGCGTCGCCATGACCGAGAGGCCGACGGCCCACCACGGCAGCGAGCGGTTCGCGAGGAAGTAGCCTTCGATGTCCTTCGTGCCGCGCGTGCGGCGGAGTCCGTCGCCGACGACGAACGCGAGATAGGTGCCGACGATCGCCCAGTTGATCCAGTGCACCGTCAGCCCGCGTATCGCGCCTGGAGGAGCCAGAGCAGCAGGAGCGTGACGGCTTGGATCGCGAGCACCTTCGCGAGCGTCTCGCGGAACTTGGAGGTGGGCGCCATGCGCGAAACGTACCGACCGGGCGCGGCGTACGGGAAGGCATGACCATCCTCCTGATCATCCTCGGCGGGCTCGTCGCGCTGCCGCTCGTCGCGCTGGGGTTGCCGGGGCTCTGGCTCTACCTCGCGGTCGTCGGGCTCTGGAAGATTTTCAACGACGCGGCGCCGGTCTCGTGGACGGTGATCCTCATCGCGTTCGCGCTCGCTGCGCTCGCCGAGATCGTCGAGTTCACGCTCGCGTCGCGCTACACGACGAAGTACGGCGGGTCACGCCGTGCGGGGTGGGGCGCGATCGTCGGCGGCATCGCCGGCGCGATCATCGGTGTGCCGGTGCCGGTCATCGGCTCGGTGATCGGATCGTTCGTCGGCGCCTTCGCGGGGGCGCTCATCGGCGAACTCACGGTGCACGGCCGCCACCGCGACGCCGGCCGCGCCGCCTACGGCGCGCTCGTCGGCAAGGTGCTCGCGGTCGCGATGAAGGTCGCGGTGACGGTCGTGATCATGGTCGGGCTCGTCGTCGCCGCGATCGCCTGATGGGAGTACAACGACTTTGAAGGGGGCTTCCGGGCGAGATCTCACCCGGAAGCCCCCTTCCAATAGCCGTTCTCAGCAGCTCTGGGCGCCCTCGGCGCCGCGGCGTTGAGTACGTCCCGGCATCCGTCGTACCTCGACCGGCACTACTGCCGGTGGTACGCGATCCCCGCCTGCTGCGCCTGCTCGATCGCGATCACCATCGCCGGCACGAGCTCGACGCCCGGCAAGATGTTCGCCTTCATGTCCTCGTAGACCGCCTTCGGATCCTGTCCCTTGGACTGCGCGACCATGCCGGAGAGGATCGTCAGGGCGTTGTTGCAGATGATGAACTTCGTCCCGCGCTTCTGGAGCGACTCGACGCTCGCCTGCGGCAGGGACATGCCGAGCGCCAGCGGCGCCGTTCGCCACGGGTTCGCGCTCGCCCCCTGGCCCGGGTCGGCACCGGCGCCGGCGAGCCACGTCGCGAGGTCGTACTTCGTCCACATCGCGTCGTTCAAGCCGTGGAACGTCGCCATGCCATAGAACGTCCCGATCGCGTTGATGTCGCGGTCCGCGACCTTGAACGCGCTGTTGTACGTGTCCAGGTAGTTCATGATGTGCACGAGCGGGATGCCCCCGCCGGGTGCCGGCGAGTCGAAGAGCTGGCGATGCCGGCCGTTGAGCCCGCGCAACCAGGGCGCCTGCTGCTCCAGGGAGGCCTCGACGCCGTTCACTGCGCTCGCCGCGCGCGTCGACTCGTTCGCGCTCGCCGTGAGGACCGCCGTCGCGACGCCGGCGACGGTGAGGAAGGCCACCAGCGCCAAGCGCCGGTTAGTGCGGGATCCGACCAGTGGGGACATGTGCAACACCTCGTGCAGAGCCGCGCGGGGGCGCGGCGGTTCGCTGGGCTCGCATCCGCCGGTCGGCGGGCGCCCATCGAACGTGCGACAATCCGGTCGCGGACGCGACATGCCGCGGCGATGCCGCGCATACCGCCCGGTATGCTAGAGGTACGGCGAAAGCAGCCGCGCGAGGCCGTCGCGGAACTTCACCGCGAGCGGTCGCGCATCGACCTCGGCGAGCGTCACCTCGCGCGCCGTCGCCCGCCGCTCGTCGATGATCGCCGCGAGACGCGTCGCGAGCTCCGCGTCGTGCACCTCCACGTCGAGCTCGAAATTGAGCCGCAGGCTCCGCGGATCCCAGTTCGACGAGCCGAACAGCGCCCACTGCCTGTCGACGACCATGAGCTTCGCATGGTCGAACGGCAGCGGCGTCAGGAAGACGCGGCATCCCGGACGCAGCACCTGCCAGAGCTGCGCCGTCGCCGCCCACTGCACGAGCGGGATGTTCACCTTCGCCGGCAGCACGATGTCGACGCGCACGCCGCGCAGCGCCGCGACGGTGAGCGCGGCGATCATCGCCTGGTCGGGGAGGAAGTACGGCGTGAGGATGCGCACCGACTCGCGCGCGCTCGAGAGCGCGCCCATGAGGAGCGTGCGCAGGATGTCGAGGTTGCCGTCGGGCCCGTCGGTGAACGTGCGTGCGGTCGTCGCGCCGCGGGGCTCGAGCGACGGGAACCACGCCGGGCCGTCGAGCACCTCGCCGGTCGAGAAGAGCCAGTCGTCGGCGAACGCCTCCTGCACCTGTCCGACGATCGGTCCTTCCAGCCGGAAATGCACGTCGCGCACCATGCGCGGCGGCCGGTCCGCCGTGATGTTGCGCGCCTGGATGTTCATGCCCCCGGTGAACGCGACCTGGCCATCCACCGTCAGCATCTTGCGGTGGTTGCGCAGGTTGAAGAACGCGAACCCCGCCTCGGCGAAGCGCGGCAGGAAGAGCTCGGCGCGCACGCCGCGTCGCCGCAGCGCCTTGTGCGCCGGCGGCCAGGTGTAGCGCACGCCGACGCCGTCGACGAGCACGCGCACCGCGACGCCGCGGGCGCTCGCCCGTGCGCGCGCCTCGATGAACGCCTGCCCGGCCTTGTCGTCGCCGAAGATGTAGGTCGTCAGCGCGACCGAGTGCCGCGCCCGGTCGATCGCGTCGATCATCGCCGGATACGTCTCGTCGCCGTTGTGCAGCACGTCGACGCGATTCCCGTCGAGCAGCGGCCGTCCACTCAGCGCCTCGGCGAGTCGCGCGAGCGTCGCCATCGCCGGCGCGATCGTCGCCGCGCTCCCCGGGCGTGCGATGCTCGTGCCAGACGGCGTCATGAGCTGGAGGCGACGACGGTCGCGGTGGAGCTCCGTCGCGCGACGGCGGATCCGATTGAGCCCGAGCAGCGCGTAGAGGAACGCACCGATGCCGGGCACGAGCCAAATCAGGCCGACCCAACCGATCGCCGCCCGCACGTCCCGCTTCCGCACGACGACGTGCACCGTCGCCACGAAGTCGACGATCGCCACGGCGATGCCGACCGCGTACGGCCACCAACCGGGAAGCGTGCCTAAGCCCAGGGGTCGCATGAGGCGGGACGAGGGACGATGGAAGATGCCCTGCGGCGCGGGTCGCGGGGAGTGCGAGGAAACGTTCGCGTCGCTGGCTCGTTTTCTTAGTGCCCTCGACCCGAACCCCGACGATGCGTCAGCCCACGCCCTCCGTCCGCCGCCGGCTGCGAGTCTCGCTCGGCATGCTCTCCCTCGGCACGCTCTTGGCGCTGCCGGGCTGCGACAACGCGGAGATCAGCGCCCCGGCGCCGCCGGTCACCATCCCGCTTACCGAAGGCGAGTGGCGCCTCGACCGGGCGAACGGCGCGGACCTCCCCGCGGAGATCGGCCGGCGCTTCGTCGGCGTCACCGACGAACAGACGCTCGTGGACTCCGCGCGGCTCATCGTGCGTGGGGACGATACCTGGGAGCAGCGGATCGCCGTGCGGGTGCTGCACAACGGCACGCTCGACCGGGAAGAGGTCATCTTCGACACCGGCACGTGGACGAGCGCCGGGAACGTGTCGACGTTCACGTCGCAGGTGCGCCCGCGGACCTTCACGGTCACCGCGAACTCGGCGTCGCAGGCGACGTCCAACGAGGCGATGGTGTTCTTCGTCGGCGCGACGAACGTGACCGGGGTATATCGAACGGCGCCGCCTCCGCCCTGACGGCCTGAGGGGGCAACCGTCCGCTCCGTTGCGTGTGTCCGACCGCGGAGCGAGCTTGGACGGGACTCCCTTCCTCTTGGAGCGGCACGCGATGAATGTCACGCTGACGGTCAACGGGACGCGGCACACGGTCGACGTCCCGGCCGACATGCCCCTGCTCTGGGTCCTGCGCGACGTCCTTGACCTCAAGGGCACGAAGTTCGGCTGCGGGGTGGCGCAGTGTGGCGCCTGCACCGTGCACCTCAACGGGTCGCCGACGCGCTCCTGCGTGCTACCGGCGACGGCCGCCCAGGGCGCCGAGGTGACGACAATCGAGGGCCTGGACCCCGAGGGCACGCATGCGCTGCAGCGGGCCTGGGTGGAACTCGACGTCCCGCAGTGCGGCTACTGCCAGGCCGGCCAGCTCATGTCGGCGGCGGCGCTGCTCGCGCGGAACCCGAAGCCGACCGATGCGGACATCGACGCCGCGATGAATGGCAACCTCTGCCGCTGCGCGACGTACAACCGCATCCGCGAAGGCATCCACCGCGCCGCGGCCATCGCCGCGAACGAGTAGGGGGCGCGCCATGACCGAGACGACATTCGCTCGCCGCGATTTTCTCCGCGTCACCGCGCTCGCCGGCGGCGGCCTCCTGATCGGCACCTGGCTCGACTTCGGCGCGACCGGCGTCCTCGAGGCGCAGGAACTGCGCGCCGACTTCACGCCGAACGCGTTCATCCGCATCGCCGCCGACGGCAAGGTGACGATCATCGCGAAGAACCCCGAGATCGGCCAAGGGGTCAAGACGATGCTGCCGATGATCATCGCCGACGAGCTCGACGTGCCGTGGGAGTCGGTGACGATCGAGCAGGCGATGAGCGACCCCGCGAAGTACGGTGGCCAGAGCGCCGGCGGCAGCACCGCGACGCCGAACAACTGGATGCCGCTGCGTCGCGCCGGCGCCGCCGGTCGCATGATGCTCGTGGCCGCCGCCGCACAGCAGTGGGGCGTGCCCGAGTCGGACCTCACGACGCGCGACGGCATGGTGCATCACGCGTCCTCGGGCCGCCGGCTCGCCTACGCCGACCTCGTCGCGCGCGCGGCGACGCTGACGCCGCCGGACGCCGATGCGGTCCAGCTCAAGGACCCGAAGGACTTCCGCATCATCGGGCGCGCGATCGGCGGCGTCGACAATCGCAAGATCGTCACCGGCCAACCGCTCTTCGGCATCGACGTGACCGTGCCGGGGATGCAGTACGCGGTCTTCGAGAAGGCGCCGGTGTTCGGCGCGAAGGTCGCGAGCGCGAACCTCGACGAGATCCGCGCGCTGCCGGGCGTGAAGAAGGCGTTCGTCGTAGATGGGGGCACCGCGCTCAACGGCCTGCTCGGTGGCGTCGCGATCGTCGCCGACACCTGGTGGAACGCGCGCAGCGCGCGCAACCGGCTGCGCGTCACGTGGGCCGACCACCCGACCGCCACACAGTCGAGCGCCGCGTTCAAGGCGAAGGCCGACGAGTTCCTCGCCCAGCCGCCGCAGCGGATCCTCCGCAACGATGGGGAGATCGGCACGGTGCTGCATGACAACCCGCGTCGTGTCGAGGCAACGTACGAGTATCCGTTCCTCGCCCACGCGACGCTCGAGCCGCAGAACTGCACCGCCGCGTTCCGCGACGGCAAGATGGAGATCTGGGCGCCGACGCAGAACCCGCAGTCCGGTCGTCAACTCGTCGCGGCGACGCTCGGCATCAATCCCGAGGACATCGCGATCCACATCGTGCGCTCGGGCGGCGGCTTCGGCCGTCGGCTCAACAACGACTACATGGTCGAAGCCGCCTGGATCGCGCGCGAGGCCGGCGCGCCGGTGAAGCTCCTCTGGACGCGCGAGGACGACATCCGCCATGACTTCTATCGTCCGGCCGGCTTCCACAAGCTCGCCGGTGCGGTCGACGCGCAGGGGAAGCTCGTCGCGTGGCAGGACCACTTCGTGAGCTTCGGCGAGGGCGAACGATTCGTGCCGAGCGCGAACATCTCGCCAACGGAGTTCCCGGCGATGTTCGTCCCGAACTTCGCGCTCGGCGTCTCGACGATGCCGCTCGGCGTGCCGACCGGCTTCCTGCGTGCGCCGGGGAGCAACGCGCTCTCGTTCGTGTTCCAGTCGTTCATCGACGAGCTCGCGCATGCGGCGGGCAAGGACCCGGTGCAGTTCCGGCGCGACCTGCTCGCTGCGTTCGTGCCGCCCGCACCGGTCGCCGGCCAGCGAGGTGGCCCCCAGTATCTGAACGCCGAGCGCATGCGCGGCGTGCTCGACCTCGTCGCCGAGAAGTCGGGATGGGGGACGCGCCAGCTGCCGCGCGGCACGGGGATGGGCGTCGCGTTCCACTTCAGCCATCGCGGGTACTTCGCCGAGGTCGTGCAGGTGACCGTGAGCCGGCAGGGACAGCTCAAGGTCGACAAGGTCTGGGCCGCTGGCGACGTCGGCAGCCACATCATCAATCCGAGCGGCGCGATCAACCAGGTGCAGGGCTCGGTGCTCGACGGCATCGGCGAGGCGCTCGGCCAAGAGATCGTCATTGAGCGTGGCGCGACGCGGCAGTCGAACTTCCACGACTTCCCGCTGCTCCGTCTCACGCAGGCGCCGCCGGTGGAGGTCCACTTCCG
>CAYSAR010000053.1:0-9855 GCA_964428985.1 uncultured Gemmatimonadaceae bacterium
TCGAGGAAGAACGGCCGGCGCTCCTCGAAGAACTGCTCGAACGCCGTGAGGTTCAGCGTCGCGGGATCGGCCTCGACCTGGCCGAAGTCGGGGTTGATGGTCGCGTCGACGGTGAGGTTCGAGGTGAGCCCCCACTTGATGTCCGCCCCGACCGACTGCTCCTGCGGATGGTCCCAGCGTCCAGGGCCGGCCGGCCGCGTCGTGTTCTTCGTGACCGCGTACGGCACGACCTCGAGCCGGCGCGGCTGCGGGATGCGCGCGATGCCCGAGATCTCGCCGCTCTGCGACACGTAGCCCTGCTGGTTGCGCTGGTAGAGCGGCCACGAGATGCGCTGGCGCGTGCGTGCGACGTCGCGCACGACCATGAAGCCGAACGTGTGCTCCTCCAGGTCGGCGAAGCGCAGCTGGCTGAACGGGATCCGGAACTCGGCGACCCAGCCCAGCGAATCGATCGAGGCGTGGCCGTCCCACACCGCGTCCCACGTCGCGTCCTCGACGTTGTCGTTGTAGACGAAGAAGTCCCGCTTCACGCCGACCGGGTTGATCGCGAACTGGTACGCAGTGCGACGATCGTGATAGGAATCGATGACGAGCTTCAGTTGCTCGCTCTCGGTCCGGACGTCGCGACGGCTCAGCAGCGCGATGATCGAGTCGGGCGCGGGGTCGTACATGCGGCCGAGTACGTAGAGGTAGCGATCGTCATAGAGGACGCGGATCTCGGTGCGGAAGCGCGGCACCGCACCGGTCGTCGGCTCATACTCGAGGAACTGGTCGATGACCGGGGCATCGGCCCACGCCCCGTCATCCGCGCGGCCGTCGATCGTCGGCGCCGTGCGCGCGCGGCCGGCGAGCGCCTGGGTCGCCGGGTTGAGCGCGCCGGCCGTCCGTGGCCGCGTCTCGGCGCCTCGATTCGAGGCGACTTCCTGGGCGGGAAGCGACGCCGCGACGACACACGCGGCGGACACCAGAAGGGTGGTGCGGAGCATGGGGCTGGGTGAGGGTCCAACTCCTCAGACAGCGCCAGATGCCGGAAAGGTTGGATGCGTGGACCTGCGGACTCGAGATTCGAGGAGTGAGCCGAGAGGCGAGATGCGAGAGATGCGAGAACGGGCCGTTCCTCGAATCCCCTCGCCTCTCGCCTCTCGACTCACTCCTCGAATCTCGCGTCCACCCCCGCACCCCGCATCGTCACGGGCGTTGGCGGGACTTCTCCCATGGCAACGGCACCTTCCACTCCCTCGTATCCACGAACCCTCCGCGCACCGCCCGTGGCTCCTCGACCGTGACCATCGCGACGGGATCCTGCTCATCGACCACGCTGAGGACGTCATCGACCTGCGACCGCTGCACGATCGTGTGGAGGATCTCGACCTGGCCGGCGCGGCCTTCCCCCACGAGCTGGGTCACGCCGAACCCCATGTCACGCAGGCGTTCGGCGAGGGCGTGGCCCTGCGCGCGCGTCACGATGCGGACCTGCGCGACGCCGTAGGCGACGAAGCGCTCGATCGTGATGCCGGCCATCGTGCCGGCGGAGTAGCCGGCGGCGTACGCGAGCACGTGTACGATGCTATCGAGATGGCGAATCGCGGTGCCGACCGCGAAGATCCAGATGAGGGCCTGGAAGAACCCGAGCACGCCGGCGATCGACCGCTTGCCGCGGACGGTGAAGAGCACGCGCATCGTGTCGCACGAGACGTCCACGATGCGCGCGAGGAAGATCAGCAGCGCGCCCCACGGCGACGCGAAGAGGGCGTCCATGACGGCAATCTACCCGCGGGTCTCGGCCTCCGCTTCGACCGGCATCGCGACCGGCGACTTCGCGATGGCGCTCGCGGCGCGCGGCTCGCCCGGACCGGTGAGCGAGCGCCACAACGCGTACAGCGCCAGCACGATCAGGATTCCCTGCCCGACGAGCGTCTCGACGCTCGGATAGATGCCGAGCAGTTCGACGTAGGGCCCATGCTCAAGCGCGGTGATCGAGAGGAGGTTCCCCTCCTGCAGCTCGCGCAGCCCCTTCCCCATAAAGACGAACGCGAGGTAGTAGAGCAGCGCGCTCGTCGTCGCGAAGAAGCCGCGCAGCGGGATGCGTATGCCGAACTTGTGGAACGCGACCCAGATGACCGCGAGCACGGCCGACCCCGCCGCCATGCCGGCGAACACCGGCGAGTGCACCTCGGGGCCGCGCGCGAGCAGCGCCTGGTAGAAGAGCGCCGTCTCCGCGCCCTCGCGGAAGACCGCGAGGAACGCGACGAGCGCGAGCGCATACGTCTTGCCGCTCGTCACCGCGGCGCCGACCTGCTCGCGGATGAACTTCTGCCACTTCGCCGACTCCACCTTGGAGAGGAGCCAGTAGCTCACCGAGAACAACACGCCGACCGCGACGAGCATCGTGACGCCCTCGATGACCTCGCGGCTCGCCGGCGCGTTCGCGAGCATCGTGCGCAGCACGAACGCGAGGCCCGCGCTCGCGACGAGGCCCGCTCCGACGCCGACCCAGATCTCGCGCAGGCGGTTGCCGTTGCCGGTCTTGATGAGGAACGCGACGACGGCGCCGATGATGAGGATCGCCTCGAAGCCCTCGCGTACGATGATCAGCAGCGACTCGAGGAACGCGCCCCACCCGGTCGCGGGCGACTCGGCGAACTCGACGACCTGCGGCAGAGCGGCGGCGATGCGCGCGCGGGCCCGCGACGCGGCGGTGATGTCCATCGCGTTCACCGCGCCCTTGAAGTCGGCGAAATGGCGCTCGACGATGCCGATGAGCCCCGGATCGCGCGTGCGGACGTTGGACTCGAGCGGCTCGAACGCGACGTACGAGTCGAACGCGAGGTCGCTCGCGGCGAGCCGGTCGCCGGTGCGGGCCTTGGCGATCGCCTGGTCGAGGGTGCGCAGCACGTCGGCCGCGACGACGGCCGGCGCGCGCACCGTCGGCGGCACGACGACGGGCTGCATACGAAGGCCGGCGAGGATCGCGCGCGCGTCCGCGTCCTCGAGCGGAGGCTGCGCTTCCATGCCGAGGAGCGCGTCGCCCGACGCGAGCGCCGCGAGCACCTGCTGGTCATGTCGCTCGGCGAGCCACGGGAAGGTGTGGCCCTCGGGCGCCGGCCCTTCCGCGCATCGCGCGCATCGGCTCGCGAGGAGCGCGAGACCGCGACGTGCCTCCGCTTCGGGCGCGCGCAGCGTGTTGACGTAGGTCACGACCGCCCAGCGATCCTCGGGCGCGAGGTCGGCGAAGCCCGCCATCGCGGTGCCCTGCACGCCGACCGACACGATGCGATACATGAGCGCCGGCGTCACGTCCTTCATCAGGTCGGAATCAGCGAACGCCGGAGGCGGTGGGTTCATGCCGACGGCGGCTGGGCCATCGCCATCGCCATTGTCGCCGTGGCACGAGGCGCACCGCGTCGCGTAGATCTCCTTTCCTCGCTCGAGCGAGACGGCGACCGTCGGATAGTCGAGCGCGGCGTCGGGGCCGAGCACGCCGACGAGGCGCGCATGCAGCGCCATGAGTTCGCCGGGTACGACCTTCGCGTCGACGGCGACGCGCATCGAATCGATCAACGCGGCAAGCTGCGCCTCGCGACCATCCGAAATGCGATCGGTGAGCTGCCGAGCATCGGCGAGGAAGGTGACCGCCTCGTCATACTCGAGCTGGGCGAAGATGCGGCCCTGGTCATCGACGCCCTTCGTGTACTCCTCGACGGCGACACCGGCGATGGAGGCGAGGCGCTTGGCAGGGCTATCCTGGGCGGCGGCCGGCGCGGCGAGGGCAACAATAGCGAGCGCGGAGAGCGCGTTGAGAACCGTTCTCAAAGGCATACCATCTGAAGCTAGCCAATCCCGAGAACAACGCTAGGGTACGGATGCAAGCGGATGCGGAGAAAGGTCCTGGCTTACCGCTCGAGGATCACCACCGCCCCTGCCGTCTCGTCGGTATGCGTCAGCGTCAGGAACACGTTCCGCACCCCGAGCACCCGCGAGCGCTCGATCGCGCGACCGGTGAAATGGAGCTCCGGCGGGCCCTCCGACCCGCGCCGCACCTCGGCCTCCTTCCACCCGATCAGCTTCGCCTCATCGCTCCCGGTGAGCGCCTTGAACGCCGCCTCCTTCGCCGCGAGGCGCGCGGCGAGGTGCATCGCCGGTCGCGCGCGCGCGAGCGCGTACTCCTGCTCATGCGCGGTGAAGATGCGGTCGAGCGCGCGCTGTTCCTTGCGCGCGAGCATCGCCTCCACGCGCGCGATCGCGACGAGATCGAAGCCGATCCCGACGATCATCGCCGCGCACCCTTGGCGCCGCGGATCCGACGCCAGAGCGACGGACGCGGCACGCCGGTGCGCTCGAGCACCGGCGTCGCCGCGCCCCACCAATCGTCGACCGCCTCGAAGAGGCGCTGCACCGTCGCGACCCACCGCTCCCACGCCGCATCGCGCGCATGCACCGGCGCCGATCGCGCCCGCGCGCCTGCCCCAGCCATGTGCTTGAGCGCGTCCCACACCGGTGCGGCGAGCTGCTCGAGCTCGGCGGCGAGCGCACGACGGTCGGGCGCGGACTTGGGATGGCGCTCCGCCGCGAGCGCGGCGATCGCCTCGCGCCACGCGCGCTCGAGTCGCGTCGCGTCGAACGCCGCAACCTGCGCCTCCAGCGCATGCATGCGATGCGCCGCCGCCCTCGCCTGGATCAGCGGCCCGAACACGCGGTCATGGCCCGACTCGGGCGCGGCCGGTACCGCGATCGACCGCAGCGAGCGCGTGAACTCGGGGAGCGTGTACTCAGGCATCGGTCGCGGAATATCGGTAGTCGCCATCGAGCTCGCGATCACAGATCGCGGCGCGGTCGCCAGTGCGCTCCTCGTACGCGCGCACGAAGTCGGGGAGGCGCATCGTCGTGAACGATGCCCGCTCGAGGCGCATCGCGCGGATCGCGTGCTCGATCGCCTCCGGTTCGCCCTCGACCTCGACGAGCACGTCCATGCGCGGATACCGCTCGAACCGCACGATCGCGCCGGAGAGCCGATACTGCTCGATCTCGCGGTCGATCTCGCGCGTCACCTCGTATCCCAGCAACTCGAGCATGCGCGCGACCTCGGCCGAATCGCCGACCTCGAGCGAGTGCTCCTCGCGCACCTTGTAGCCGTCCTCCTGTCCGGTCGGACCCTTGAAATCGAGCATCGCGCGCGACTCGGCGCCGTCCTGTCGATAGACGCGGAGTCGCAGCACGTGATCCTTCGCCGCGAGCTCGCGCCGCGGCGTGTCGTAGCGCCGGTCCTCGAGTCGCCCGGTATACACGTGCTCGGCGCCGGCAGCTCGCAGCGCGGCGAGCGCCGGTTCGGGATCGGCGACCGCGCCCTTGAGCTCGACCTCACGCATCGCGGATGGCGCGCATCACGGCCGGCGTGTCGGTGAGGTCGGGGAAGGTCGCGCGCGGTCCGCAGGCGTGCAGGTCATCCACGGTGTACCCGCCGGTCGCGACGGCGATCGCATGGGCGCCGAGCGACTGCCCGCAGTGCACGTCGGCTGGGGTGTCGCCGATGATGACGAGGCGCTCGCCGCTGACCTCCTCGCCGAGGAACTCGCTCGCGCGCGCGCGGGCGATCGGCGGGAGCATCGGCCGGTCCTCATGATCCGAGCCGAACGCCCCGAGGACGAAGCGCGACGGGTCGATGCCGGCCGAGCGCATCTTCATGTCGGCGCCGGGGCGCACGTTGCCGGTGAGCAGGCCGAGCACGAGGTCGTCGGCCGCGTGCACCGCGTCGAGCAGCGCGGCGATGCCGGGGAGCGCGTACGCGCCGCGTCCGGCGCGGCCACCCTCATCGAGCTGCCGCGAGAGTCCGGCGAGATACTGCGCGATGACGTCGTCCATGCGCGCATCGATCGTCGCATCGTCGAAGCCCTCGAGTCGCATCGTCTCGCGCACGATGAGCTTGTCCGTCTTGCCGTCGTAGCGGTAGCTCGTCGGCCCCGTCGCGCCAAACGTCTCGCGCAGCGCCGCCTCCATCGCGCGACGGCCGGCCCCGTGCGAGAGCAGCAGCGTGCCGTCGATGTCGAACAGCACGACCAGCGCCGCGCGATGCCCGTTGCGACCGCTCATCGTCGCGCGAGGTAGAGGCCGCCAATCACCGTCGCCGCGCCGATGCCCTGGAAGAGCGTCGGCACCTCGTGGAGCACCGCCCACGCGACGAGCACCGCGACGATCGGCTGGAGGTTGCCGAACATCGCCGTGCGCGTGGGGCCGATGAGCTCGACGCCGCGATACCAGATGAGGTACGAGACGACCATCGCGAAGAGGCCGGAGTAGAGCACCGCGCCCCAGGCGAGCGGCGTGAGCGCGAGCCACTCGGTGCGCAGCAGCGCCGGCGTCGAGACGGCGATGAGCGGCACGATGCCGCCGACGAGTGTCCATGCCGCGACCTGCACCGAGTCGACGCGGCGCGTAATCGGCATGAGCATCGTCGTGTAGAACGCCCACGCGATGACGGCGACGAAGATCATGAGGTCGCCGGCGAGGTGCGAGGCGCCGTCGACCTTCACGCTGCCGCCGAGCACGAGGAGCACGCCGGCGATCGAGAGTGCGATGCCGGTGATCGCGCGCATCGGGAGGCGCTCGTGGCCGAACCAGCTCGCGATGATCGCGACCATCGCCGGGCTCGCGGCAACGACGAGCGACGCGGTACCGGCGCGCGTGAGCGCGATGCCCTTGATGAAGAGCACTTGGTAGACACAGTGGCCGAGCACGCCGAGCAGCATGAGGCGCCGACGGTCTGCGCGGTCGGCGCGGCGACCGGGCCGCAGGTACGCGATCGCGAGCAGCACCGCGCAGCCGATCGACATGCGCAGCGAGTTGTACGCGAGCGGTTCCATGACCTGCGTCGCGTACTTGACGACCGAGAAGTTGACGCCCCAGATGGCCGCCATGAGGACGAGCGCGAGCTCGACCGAGCGGGAGGCGACGGCGTACGGGGGCGCGGCACTGGTGGACATCGGCCGTGAAAGATAGGCATCTTGTTGGATGCACGTCTCCTTCGCGCTCTTCGCCGACGCCGCCAACATCTCGCAGGAAGGGAAGCTCAACATCTTGGGCGTCTTCGACGCGCTCCAAGTGGGCGGGGTCCCGGCGGTCCATCCTCGCGCGACGCTGATCGTGCGCCTCAAGGCCCTCCCCGATGACGCGGGGCGTCACACGCTCTCGTTCAACTGGGCCGGTCCCGACGGCGAGGACATCTGGTCATCGTCGGGCGACCTCGAGGTCGGCCCACCGCCGCCGGGCGCGACCGAACTCGATGTGCCGGTGATCGCGGCGATCGACCTGCCGATCCGGGAGGCGGGCGACCACACGATGCGTGTCGCGCTCGACGACGAGGTGCACGCCGAGCTCGTGCTGCACGTGCGCACCGGGAGCTCGGTGCTTCCGATGGCGGGGGCGGCGAGTGGACTAGTGAGCTAGCGCGTCCAGACCACGACTGCGCCACAGCCGTCGAAATCATTGTATCTAGGCGGCGCCATGTTGGCCGTATAGATCTCGATTCGCTTCGCGCGGCTCAACAAGTCGACTTGCGCCACCGTCTCGGCACCGGTGAGGGTGCCCATGTCGTTTCCGTTCTCAAAGAAGCGTGGGCTGCAAAAGCCCGGGCCCCGCCTGAGCTTGAGTTCGACCAATACGCCACCACCCACGGCCCGAGTTCTCGGAACCATGCCGGAAACGGCATTCGCCGAGACCTTCGGCAGATCTCGCAGCACTTCGTCAGTCAGGAACCAGCCCGTGGCGCGCGCTCGTCGATACTCGAACCCGTCGCGCTCGTGTCTAAAGGGATCCGCGGATACGAGGATGCTATCAAGCAAGGGGGGAGCCTCCTCGAGGACGATATCATCGATGTCCATCTCTCGCGCGAGCGGCGTGAGGAGAATGCCCTCGGGCTTGAACCCGAGCGCCCGAGCTTGAAGTTCGGTAGACCGCCACGGAAGTCGAAGCGAGAAAGTTCCAGCACTGTCAGTGCGCGCGGAATATCGTTCGTCGCCCAATACGACTACGGTCGCACCGGCAAGGGGGGACCTTCGATCATCTGGTCGTTTCACGGCCCCCCGCACTGTGAGCGTTGGGGCGTTGCGGCCGACGATGATGTCGAAGCGCTGCTCGGGGTGAATGAATGTCACTGACATGCGGCCGCTCGCGAGCGAATCGCCAACCGCGCGCAGCGCGACCACCGTCTCCCGTGGCACTCCGCAAAGCGTAAAAAGACCGCTCGCATCCGTCGTGTCCGCCGTGGCAACCGACTGTGTGTGGATTGCACCACGCCCGACGTGAGTCTCGCTCCAGCTTGCCCAGACTACCGCGTTGGCAGGGAGGCCAGCTTCGTCGCGCGCTTCTCCGATCAGTATTCCCGCATCAATCGGAAGCACCGTCCCGCAGATCCGCATCTGGTAGGCCGCGCGGGAAGGAGTAGCGAGAATCACTGGCATACGGTCGAGCGAGGCGCGCAGCGCGGGAAGCCCCAGCGAGTCGAGCCACGGCGCCCAGTATCCTACCGCGTCGGCAGCACCTGTATAATCGAGGAATTCGAACCGACCCAAGGAGTCGGTGCGCATGTGCGCTCCGACTCCGAGTAGGGCTACGTGGGCGTTGGCGATGGGACCTTGAATGCGAAGCGAGTCGTACAGCGTTCCGCGAACGACTCGCTGGGCCCCTGCAGCCTCGGCCAACATTGACGCCATGGCGAGAGCCATCAATACCGGCGATCGCATCCCGAAACCCCCAGCCTCATGTACCCCGACTGACGAATCCCCACGAATCTATCGAGCCTACTCCCCGCGCGCGATTCGCTCCAACTCATTCCGAGTGGGGATGCCGTGATACTTCCGTCCTCCGATGACGACGGTTGGTGTCCCACGCGCATTGATCTCCTCGCTCATGCGAAGACCTTCGTCGATCCTGGGGAACCTTGAATCGACTCCCTCATTGGCGCACGATGCGACACGTTCCGGATCACTGACCTTGGCGGACCGAGCCATGTCAGACCAGCTCAACAACCCGAGGGAGTCCTGCATCGCGAACAATACGTCCGTCGCGTGCCTGAACCTTCCCTCTGCAGCAGCACATTCAGCAAGCCTCGCGCTGGGGCGCGCGAAGCGGTGATACCCCAGCGGCATGTGGATCAAGCGCACCTCGAACACGCCTGGAAAATCCCTCTCCAACTCGCGCACGACTCCGTGGAAAGCGCGACATGCAGGACATTCGTAGTCTGAGAATACGACCATGTGTTCCCTTCCGCCCGAGTCCGAGATCAGACGGCCGAGTGTCCGCATCCGATTCCATTGCTCTTGATTCCCAAGCTCCTCGAATCCGCCGGGCGGGACGAATGACGTGGTGCGAGGTGCAAAGAACGCTTGCTTGGTCACCGCAGCAGCTACCATCGCTGCTGCGGCGACCATCAACACCGTGAACGCTCGATCGAATCCTTTCACTCGATGTTCCCGCGGCAGACCAACATCGGGCCGCCCTTCGGATGACCAAGGCAGAAGGGATTGTGAACGCACTGCGGCGGGCCCTCGCTGCCGCCGCAATGGGCGTCGCAAACGGTCTCCGCGGCAGCGCCCGTCGGGCAACCCAAGTCGTAGTAGCAGAGACCGCAGAACGTCGAAGTCTGCGAGGCGAGCGGGGACGGAAGGGAGAGAAAGGCCCCACCGAGCAACGTGACGGCGAGCGAGAGCACTCGAATGCGCTTCATGCTGAGACTCCTGCTTCGAAGGATGGAAGACCGGCGCGGACCTCGCCACGGTAGATACCCCCCCCCCCCCCCCCCCCCCCACCCCCCCCCCCAACCCCCAAACATCAGACAACCCACCCACCGCAAACGCCGCTAGA
>CAYSAR010000053.1:9865-11555 GCA_964428985.1 uncultured Gemmatimonadaceae bacterium
GACACGCGGGCACCTGCCCAGGGCTGCCCCCCCCCCCCCCCGAACTGTCAAGCGCCTAGGTCAAACGACCTAGGTCAACTGACAGAGGCCAAGGGGACTCGTCCAAGACTGTAGTTCAGTGCGTGTGGCCGTCACGCGCTCATCGTCGTCTAATGCACGCGAATGCGGTTCCAATCAGGTGAGATCAGCGCACCCGGGTATTGCATCCCGGCCCGTCGCCAGCCGCACCCCCCGCTCGATCGCCTCCTCCAACGCCGCGACCGCGAGCATCTCACCCTGCGCGAGCGGCGCGCGTCGGCCTTCCATCGGCGAGAGCGCGAAGATCACGTCGCCGTCGAAGCTCGAGCCCGCCGGCGCGATACGTCGATGGAACGCGGCGAGCGCCGCGGTCGCGACCTGCTTCAGCTCGAGTTTCGTGAACGCCGCATCGAGCGCGACGACGGCGAGCGTCGTGTTCGTGCCGGCCGGCGACGCGCTTCGTGAGTCGAATCCGCGCGGCGCAGTGTCGTCCCCCTTCGCGATCACGCGCTCGGCATCGGCGAACGCGAGCGCCTTCGCATCCTTGGTCGCCCGCGCGCCGGCGATGATGCGCCCACTCGCGTCGCGCACGTCACCGAACGCGTTCACTGCGACCATCGCCGCCGCAGCGCATCCATTCCCCTCGGCGACCGCCAGCCCGAAGCCGCCTTTCATCGCGAAGTCGCGGCCGCGCACCTTGCCCACGGTCAGCCCAGTGCCCGCGCCGACGGAGCCCTCGGCGATACCGGTGCTTGTAGCGCCCTCGCACGCCGACTCGGCCATCTCCGGCGTCGGCTTCGCGAAGGTGCCGAGTGGCGCGAGGTCGAAGCACACCGCGGCGGGGACGATCGGCACGACGCCGCCGGCGACAGGGAAGCCACGACCGCGCGCCTCCATCCAGCGCATGACACCCGCGGCGGCGTCGAGGCCGTAGGCGGAACCACCGGTCAAGAGGATCGCATCGACACGCTCGACGAGGTGGCCCGGCTCGAGCAGCGCGAGTTCGCGCGTTCCGGTCGCGCGCCCGCTGACCGCGACCGCGCCGCGCAGCGGGCCGAAGATGCCGCGGATGACGGTCAGTCCGGTCGCGCCCGCATCGTCCGTCGCGTGGCCGACCGCGATGCCGAAGCGCTCGAGGGAGACGCCCGCGCCCGGCGTCACGCCCTACGTCGCCGGGCCGGAGGGCTCGCGGCGCGGGTCGTCGAGGCCCTGCGCGTCAGCGCCGTCGGCGCGCGCGTCGGCCGCGCACTTCGCGCAGAGCGTGATGCCGCGCATCGAGCAGATCTGGCAGATGAACGTGCCGCAGGAGTCGCAGGGGTACCCCTCCGACGCCCGCTCCTCCTTGCCGCAGGAGCGACAGATCATCGAATCGCGTTCGCTCATCGCGCCTTCTCCGAGAGGTCGTACTCGCGGATCTTCTTGATCAACGTCGCGCGCGAGATGCCGAGTTCCTTCGCCGCGTGCGTGCGGTTGTGCCGATGGGCGCGCAGCGTGCGGTCGATGTGCGCGCGCTCGACCTCGCTGAGCGACTTCGGCTCGTGGTGCGAGACGAGCGCGCCGGATGCGTTCTGCACCTCGCGCGGCAGGTGCACGAGTTCGACCGCCGGCTGGCCGCGCGCCATGAGCATCGCGCGCTCGAGCACGTTGCGCAGCTCGCGGATGTTGCCCGGCC
>CAYSAR010000054.1:0-11468 GCA_964428985.1 uncultured Gemmatimonadaceae bacterium
TCGCCGCCTGCCCGTAGTTGAGCGAGACCGCCGGCACCATCGGCAGCGAGCCGACGGTGTGGGAGGTCAGCACGTACATCTGGTTCTCGACGGCCCTGGCCTGCGCGCAGTAGCGGACGCGGAGCATCCCTTGACGGTCGTCGGTGCAGCTCGGGACGAGCAGGATCCGGGCGCCGCGGCGTGCCGCGAGGCGCGCGATCTCGGGGAACTGTACGTCGTAGCAGATGGCGATGGCGATCCGACCGAGCGCGGTGTCCAGGAGCTTGAGCCGGCGCCGCGGCGCGACGTCCCATTCCTCGGCCTCGAACCGCGTCATGTGCAGCTTGCCCTGCACGCGATGCGAGCCGTCGGGACCGAAGAGGAAGCACTCGTTGTGCACGTGGCCGTTGTCGGCCACGGGGATCGTGCCCGCGCAGAGGTAGAGCGAATGCGCGCGCGCGAGCTGCGCGAACAGCTCCACGTAGCGCGGCACGAAGCCAGCGAGCCGGCGCACCTGCTCGCGGATCGGGGCGCGCACGTCCCCGAGCGTGAGCAACTGCAGCGTGCAGTACTCGGGGAAGAGCACGAGCCGGCACTTGTAGTCGGCGGCCGTCTCCACGAGGCCTGTCACCTGCGCCGCGAACTGCTCGAACGACTCGACCGGTCGGATGAGGTATTGCAGGGTCGCGACGCGGATCCGCTCGGTCATCCCGCCTCCGGGGGACTCAGGTGCCCGGGGACGCTCCCATGCGCTTCGCGAGGTCGAGCGCGATGTCGCGCAGCTTGCGCGCGGCGGAACTCCCCTCATCTGATACGACGATCGGGCGGCCTTGGTCCGCCCCCTCGAGCACCGGCGGATAGAGCGGCACCTCGCCGAGCAACGGCACCTGCAACTCGTCGGCGAGCCGGCGGCCGCCCCCCGAGCCGAAGATCGCCATCGGCTTCCCGGTCTCGGGCGACTCGAAGTAGCTCATGTTCTCGACGATGCCGACGACCGGCACGCCGACGCGCTGGAACATCTTCGCGCCGCGCAGCGCGTCGCCCACCGCGACCTCCTGTGGCGTCGTGACGATGATCGCGCCGGCGATGTTCGCCGCCTGCACGAGCGAGAGTTGCGCGTCGCCGGTGCCCGGCGGCATGTCGACGAACAGGTAGTCGAGCTGCCCCCAATCGACGTCGCGCAGGAACTGCGTGATGATCTTCATCACGATGGGGCCGCGCCAGATCGCCGGTTGGTCGCGCTCGATGAGGAAGCCGAGGGAGATGACCTTCACGCCATGTGCGACGAGCGGCTGGATCTTGTCGTTCGCCACCGGGGGCGCCTCGTCGACACCCATCATGCGCGGGATGTTCGGTCCGTAGATGTCGGCGTCCATGAGTCCGACGCGGTGGCCGGCCTTCGCGAGCGCGATCGCGAGGTTCGTCGTCACGGTCGACTTCCCGACCCCGCCTTTCCCGGAGGACACGGCGATGATGCGGCCGAGATGGGGATAGTTGACGGGCTGTGGCGCCGCCGGCATCGCGCGCGACTGTGGTGCGGCGTCCATCGTCGGGAGGGCGCGGCGCTTCGGCGCCTCGGCCGTGGCGGCCGCCGGAGCGGCCGGCTTGGTCGCGGTCGGTTCGTTCGCGTCCTTCACGTCGACGCGCACGTCGGTGACGCCTTCGACCTGCTCGAGCGCTTGGCGCACCTGCCGCGCGAGCGTGGGGTCGTCGTGGGCGCCGAGCAGGAGCGTGACGCGCACCCTGCCGTCGCGCGTGGCGGCGATGTCACGCACCTGCTGCGTTTGATAGACCGACGCGCCCGTACGGGGATTCGCGATCGGCGAGAGGGCGGCCGCGAGGCGCGCCTGAAGGGTATCGGTCATGGCAAGGCTCGGGGGAGGCGCACGACGCGCGAACGCCGCCGCATCCCGAAGGATACGGCGGCGTCCGCCTCGCTCCAAGCCTCGCGCCGTCAGGGCGCTGGGATCAGCTGTGCCCAGTACGTGTCGATGTCGAAGCCGGTCGGTTCGACCTCGAAGTAGTGTCCTCGGATGAAATGACCGGTCGTCGGGAAGTACGGCGGCGGGTTCACGCCGGCGCAGGCATCGTATTGATAGCGTTTGATGTACCCGCGACCGTCGGTGATGCCCACCGGGCCGCGCGTGCGCTGGATGATGCCACCGGTCAGATAGAGGCAGCCGCGCTCGTTGTTCGCGCCCTCGCAGTCCTCGACGTTCGTGGGTCCTTGGTCGTAGTCGTCGACGGTGAAGTTGTTGAGCGCGAGGACGACGGCGTGGCTCCGTTCGTCGGAGCCGCGGGCCGCCCACGTGCGATAGCTGCCGCCGGAGATCGGCCGCCACGGCGTGTTGAGCAGGTTGTTGGCCATGAGCACGTCGGTCCCGCTGAAGAGCCCGAGCATGTCGCGGCTCTCCGAACCGCAGGGCGTGGTGCCGCCGGGGTTGGTGACGTACGTGAGGTTGTCGACGATGATGATGTTGCCGGTCGCCGCGAGCGTGACCTTGCCCCGCAGCTTGCCGCTGATCGCGACCTTGCCGGTGACGTGGATGACGCCCTTGAAATTCGGGTTCAGGTCGCGGGAGATCGGCCACAGGAAGGCCGCGTCACGGGGCCGCACGGCCGACACGCGCGGGTCGACCGTGCCGGTCCACGGCAACCACGACCCCCAGCCGGTGTCGTCCGAGCCCGCGGCCCGTGTCGGACTCGTCTGCGCGACGCGGAAGGTATTGTAGGGGTTCTGCGCCGAGTTGAGACCGTCCTGGAGCATCTCGTCGCCGCCGAGATAGCAGAGACGCGAGTTGGCTGGCGCGCCATTGTTCGCTGCCCATGGCCGTTGATCCCGCGAATTGCTGGTGCCGGTGTGCCTCGCGAACGTCATGAAGTGGCTGTGCTTCGTGCCGGAGCCGGTCGCGAGGATGTGCCCGCAGTTCGGCGAGGCCCGTACGCCGTTCGAGCTGCCGCTGCCGGCATAGCCGTTCGTGTCGGCGACGACATAGTACGAGCGGTTGTAGTTGCCCGACGAGAGCTGGAAGATCCGCATGAACCCCTCGTCGGTGTCGGTCGAGTCGCCGTCACCGTTGAGGTCGAGCGCGACGAACTCGATGCGCATCGTCGCACGGTCGGGGGAGTTCGAGCTGGTCGGGTTCGCCGCCGTGAAGTTCGTGCCGCCGGCCGTCGCCTGTGCGAGGAGCTTGTTGAGGTCGGCCGTCTCCGGGAAGTCGATCTCCGCCGCGTTCTCGACGTACCCGGCGTTGTAGTTGCCCCAGTTCCGGTTCTCGATCTGACCGGCGGTCTTGAGCTGGCCCCAGAACGTCGCGCCCGGGTTCGCCGCCTGGATCTCGATGTCGTCGTTCGAGTGCACGGGACCGTAGATCACGTCGTTCGCGCCGAACACGATGTTGCCCTCGATGTCCGTGAAGTACGAGTACTTCGCGAAGCTCTCCTGCATGATCTCGAGGCGGCGCACGATGCGGTTTCCGGTCGCGTCTTCGACGACCGTCACGACGCTGCCGAACACGCCATACTGGCCGCTCGTGATGCCGGTGGGACCGATGTACGTCCAGCGGCGCACGCCGGTGATCGCCGCGCCGTCGGCGTGCGTGGGCGTGACGCCATTCTCGAACACGACGTAGCCGCTGTCCGGATAGAGCGAGTCGGAGGCGTTGACCGCCGAGCGCGCGCGCTCGAGCCCCGCGTCGGCGACCGACTCGAGCACGCTCAAGCGCTCGTGATACTTCGCGATCAACGTCGTGTTCAGGCCAAGGAACGACGCGCCGGCCGTGATCGCCGCGACCGCCATGACGACGAGCACGACGACGACGAGCGCGATGCCGGGACGGGCCTTCAGCCGGGCGGTGGACATGGTACGGTCCCTCCTGCTCATGGGATCACGGGTTCGGGCGGCATCGTGACGATCGCGCTCGTGCGCCGCGCCGACATCGACGGCGTGCAATCCTGCGCGGAGGCCGCGTAGTAGTACGAGGAGTCGTACAGGACGCCGGCGTCGGCATAGATCACCGAGTCGGCGCCGCCTGGCAGCGACACGATCGGGTCGCCCCAGTCGACGACCGACGAGAACCGGCGCCAGATGACATAGCGCACCACGTCCCGCTCGCCGGCCGCCTCGTCGACCGAGCGCGCGAAGCTCACGCGCACGATCGGCGTCACGCCGTCCGCCGCCACCGTGTCGACGGCGTGGATCGTCGAGGAGAAGAGCGGTTCGTCACCGCAGGTCTTCGTGTTCACGAGTCCGACGTTCGGCAGCCGGATCAGGCGGCTCAGCGTGCGAAAGCGCTCCTCCGATCCCATCTTCGCGTTCGTCACGGTGAAGCTCACCTGCACCGCTCGGATGCTGTCGATGCGCGCGAACGAACCCGTGTCGTTGATCGCGAGATGGATCGGCCGCGCGTGCCGCATCGGGAGGTTCGCCTGCGGGATCGTGTCCATCGTCTGGGCGCCGTTCGCCGCCGTCCGCACCCGGAAGTAGCGGAAGAACGGCGTGCCGGTCGTGCGCAGGATGTTCGTCGACACGACCTCCGGCGGCAGGTTGTTGATGCGCCGGTAGAGGACGAAGTCGTCGGTGCGCGACGTCGACGCGTCGCGCTGGAAATAGAAGCTGATCGTCTCGGCCGCGCTGTTGACGCCGGCGGTCAGGTAGTTCGTGTCCGGATACTGGATTGCCGTGTATGGGATCGTGATCTTGCCGGTAGTCCGCATCGCCATCACGGCGCTGTCCGGGGCGTCGGCGGAATAGTAGACCGCCTCGACGTCCCCCGCCGTGTTCGTCCAATAGTTCGCGTTGAACACCAACACGCTGTCCGAGACATAGACGAGTTGCGGCTGGATGTCCGGCGCCCCCGCACCCGACGTCCGCAGGTCCTTCTCCATCTCGTTGAGCGCGAAGCGTCCGTTCTGGTACATGGAGACGCGCTCGCTGCCGAGCGCGAAACTGCGGCTTTCCGTCCGCAGCAGGCCCAGCGTCCCCGCCATGATGAACGAGAACACCAGCAGCGCGACGATCATCTCGATGAGCGTCATGCCGGGCCGGACCTTCGCCATCCTGGGTCCCTGCGCGCGTGTCGTCATGGGGCCGCCACCGTCACCGTGCGCCGCACGCCGGTGCCCAGCCCCGGGCCCGTGACGGTCACGGTGATCGTCTTGAAGTCATCGTTGTTGGATGTCGTGCGCACGACGGTCGTCGTCCGCACGAAACCGGGGAGCGTCGGGAAGTCCGTCTCCGTCCCGGCGTACGCCGTCTCGAGCCCGCCGTAATCCGGGTCCGTCCGCACCTGGTCCGTCCGGTCGGTCACGAGCTGCGTCGCCGCCTGCTCGCGGTCGCTCGTGGTCGCCACGCGCAGCGTCCGTCCCGTCATCGTCACGAGTGCCATCATGACGATCAACAGGATGGCCATCGCGAGCACCACCTCGATCAACGTGAACCCGTCGCGGTTCCTCATCGCAGTCCGTCCACTCAGAAGAGCTTGATCCAACCGTCGGAGCGGTAGCGGAACCATGACGCCCGCCCGGTCGAGCGCTCGACCGACACCGCGCGCGCGTCCGTCGGCCGGTTGTTGTCCCGCGCGGCCGGCATCGACGTTATGTAGAACCCTCCCGCCTCGCTCGCGCTACCGTCACGATGGAACACCAGCGCCGGCTCCGAGCCGATCATCTTGGTGACCGCGATGGCCGCCCCGCCGAACGGCATCGCGGGCGCGGCGCCGCGGCCGAACACCACGTTGTCCCCGAGGTTCACCGCGCGCACATGTTCTCCCGCGTCGACGACCCCGTCGTTGTCACGGTCCTCGTGGATCCGCAACCGACGGTTCGCTTCGTCGAACAGCACGATGATGTCATGCTGGCGCGTGATCGCCTGACGCTGCGCCGTCAGGACCGTCGTGCCAAGCACCTGCACGGCGCCATCGATGCGCATGGTCGTCAGGTCGATCCGCGGTGCCGCGAACATGACGATCAAGCCGACCATCGCCATGACGATGACTAGCTCGATGAGGGTGAAGCCAATCCTGATCACTGCCACGGAACCTCCGGTCGTGCCGTGAGAATCCCCCGTCACGATCCATGCCAACATCTAACGTGTTGGCCAGAAACGATTTCTGGCCGTGGGGCGTCGCCACGAATGACGCAATAATCCGATTTCTGGCAACAATCCGCCACCCCGTCGCCGTCCCGATGTGACGACCGGCCTCAGTCGTCGAGGCCGCCGCTCGACAGACGGTGACGTGCCTCACCGAGCACGCGTGATTCGACCTCCGCGAGCGTCCCTTCGATGAGCGCGCCCGAAGCGCGTGCATGTCCTCCGCCCCCGAACGCGCGCGCGAGCGCGTTCACGTTCACCCCCGCGAGGCTCCGGAACGAGACCTTCACCTTCCCGTGCCCGAGGTCGCGGAAGAGCATCGCGAGGCGCACGCCCCGGATCGACCGCGGGTGCTCGACCACGCCATCCAGGTCCTCCGGCGACACGCCGTGCCGCTCGAGCGCGCCGGCGTGCACGCGCACCCAGGCCATCCCGTGCTCGAGGTCGACCTCGAGCGTATCGAGCGCGTCGCGCAGCAGATGGATCCGTCCCAGCGGGACGCTTCCATAGATGCGCGCGTACATCGCCTCCGGGTCCACCCCCGCCGCGAGCAGCTCGGCCGCGACCGCGAGGCAGCGCGGCGACGTGTTGCCGAACCGGAAACCGCCCGTGTCCGTCACGAGCGCCGTGTACAGCGACTTCGCGATCGGCTCGTCGATCGTGAGGCCGAGCTCGCGCGCGAGGTCGAACACGAGCTCGGCCGTCGCGCAGGCCGTCGTGTCGCTGAGCATCGTCTCGCCGGGCGGCTCGTCTCCCGGCAAGTGGTGGTCGATGACGAGGGCGTCCTGGGGCATCGCGCGCACCGCGTCGGCGAGCGTGCCGAGCCGCTTGAGGTCGCTGATATCGAGCACGATGACGCGATCGACGCCCCGCAGCGCCTTCGTCCCCTCCCTCGTGCGGTCCTCGACGTCGTCCCCGAGGAGCCAGCGGAAGAGCTCCGGCCACGGCGTCGGGTTCACGATGAACGCGCGCACGTCGCGCTGGCGGAGCAGCCGCACGAGCGCGGTCTGCGACCCGCAACCGTCACCGTCGGCGTTGATGTGCGTCGAGAGCGCGACCGTCATGCCCGGGCGGAGCGCGGCGGCGAGGCGCGCGATGGCCTCGCGCCTGGCCGCCGGCACCGCCACCAGGTCGCTCACTTCCCGGTGTTCCCCGCGAGGCGGGAATGGCGCATGCCGTACGCGAAGTAGATCACGAGCCCGATCCCCATCCAGATCGCGAGCCGCCACCACGTGTCGCTCGGGAGACTGTACATGAGGTAGGCACAGATCGCGATGCCGCCAAGCGGCACGAACGGCACGAGCGGCGTGCGGAACGGCCGCGGCAGGTCAGGCCGCTTGTAGCGCAGCATGAGCACGCCGGCGCACACGATGACGAACGCGAAGAGCGTACCGATCGAGACGAGGTGGCCGAGCAGCCCAATCGGGAAGAGCCCCGCGACGAGCGCCGCGACCGTGCCGGTGATGATCGTCGCGAGCCACGGCGTCTGGAACCGCGGGTGCACGCGGCCGAAGATCGGCGGCAGCAACCCATCGCGCGACATCGCGTAGAAGATGCGCGGCTGCGCCATGAGCATGACGAGCACGACCGACGCGAGGCCGGCGACCGCGCCGACGGTCGTCAGGTACTTGAGCCACGCGAGCTGCGGCCCCGCCGCGTCGAGTGCCACGTAGACCGGCTCGGCGACGTCGAGCTGCGGATACGGCACGAGCCCGGTCATGACGAGCGACATCAGGATATAGAGCACCGTACAGACGGCGAGCGACGCGAGGATTCCGATCGGCAGGTCACGTTGCGGGTTGCGCGCTTCCTGCGCCGCCGTCGACACCGCATCGAAGCCGATGTAGGCGAAGAAGATCACGCCCGCGCCGGCGAAGATGCCGCTCCAGCCGAACTTGCCGGCGAGGCCCGCGCCCGTCGCGGCGTCCGTCAGCTGCGTCGGGATGAACGGGCTCCAATTCGCTGCGTCCACGTAGAAGAAGCCGAACGCGATCACGAGCAGCACGATGCCGACCTTCACATAGACGATCGCGTTGTTGAGCCGCGCCGACTCACGGATGCCGAGCACGAGCAGCCACGTCATCACGAGCACGAGCAGCACCGCCGGCGCATTGATGATCGCGCCCGTCGGGACGAGCGTGTGCGTCCCTTCCACGTTGAATGGCGCGCTCGTGAACGCCGCCGGGATCCTGATCCCGAGATCGGCGAGTCCCTGCACGACGTAGCCCGACCAGCCGACGGCGACCGTCGACGCCGCGAAGAGGTACTCGAGGATCAGGTCCCACCCGATGATCCAGGCGAGCAGCTCGCCGAGCGTCGCGTAGCCGTACGTGTACGCCGAGCCGGCGATCGGGATCATCGACGCGAACTCGGCATAGCAGAGTCCCGCGAACGCGCACCCCGCGCCGGCGATGAGGAACGAGATGACGATCGCCGGGCCGGCATGCTGCGCCGCCGCGGTGCCCGTCAGGACGAAGATGCCGGCGCCGATGATCGCGCCGATGCCGAGCAGGGTGAGGTTCGTCGCGGTCAGGCTGCGCTTGAGCGTGGCTTCCCCTTCGCCGCTCGCTTCCCGCATGAGGACGTCGAGCGGCTTCGTGGACCAGATGGACATGTCAGACGCTGTAGTTGGGCGCTTCGCGCGTGATGGTGACGTCGTGCGGATGCGACTCGCGCAGACCCGCCGGCGTGATCCTCACGAACTCCGCCTCGGTGCGGAGCCGCTCGATGTCGGCACAGCCGGCGTACCCCATGCCGCTGCGCAGCCCCCCGACCATCTGGTACAGGACATCGGCGACCGGACCCTTGTACGGCACGCGCCCCTCGATCCCTTCGGGCACGAACTTCCGCGACGACATCTCGCCGTCCTGGAAATAGCGATCCGCACTGCCGTCCTGCATCGCCGAGAGCGATCCCATGCCGCGGATCATCTTGAAGCGTCGCCCCTCCATGAGGAGCGACTCTCCCGGGCTCTCCTCCGTGCCGGCGAGCATCGACCCCATCATTACGCTCGACGCGCCAGAAGCGATGGCCTTCACGATGTCGCCCGAGTACTTGATGCCGCCGTCGGCGATGACCGGCACGTCGCCGGCGCCCTTGACGGCGTCCATGATCGCCGTCAGCTGCGGCACGCCGATGCCGGTCACGACGCGCGTCGTACAGATCGAGCCCGGCCCGACGCCGACCTTCACCGCATCGACACCGCGCTCGACGAGTGCCTTCGCGCCCGCCTCCGTCGCGACGTTGCCGGCGACGAGCTGCACGTCGGGGAACGCCTGGCGCACCTTCGCCGCCGCGTCGAGCACGCCCTGGCTGTGGCCATGCGCCGTGTCGACGATCAACGCGTCGACGCCCGCGTCGACGAGCGCCTTCGCGCGGCCGAGATAGTCGCCGCCGGCGCCGATCGCGGCGGCGACCATGAGGCGGCCATGCTGGTCCTTCGCCGCGTTGGGGTACTGCCGGCGCTTGTGGATGTCCTTGACGGTGATCAACCCGATGAGCGAGCCGTCCTTCGCGACGACGGGCAGCTTCTCGATGCGATGCTTGCCAAGGATGCGCTCCGCTTCATCGAGCGTCGTGCCTTCCGGCGCGGTGATCAGCCCCTCGCTCGTCATCGCCGCCGAGAGCGGGCGGTCGAGCTCGCGCTCGAACTGGAGGTCGCGGTTCGTGATGATGCCCACGAGCTTGCCTGCGCCATCGACGACCGGCACGCCGCTGATGCGGAAGCGACTCATGAGCGCGACCGCCTCGCGCAGCGTCGCCGTCGGCTGGAGCGTGATCGGGTTCCGGATCATGCCGCTCTCGGACCGCTTGACTCGATCGACCTCCGCCGCCTGCCTATCGATGGCCATGTTCTTGTGCAGCACGCCGATGCCGCCGGCGCGCGCCATCGCGATCGCCATCTCGCTCTCGGTGACCGTGTCCATCGCGGCCGACACGAGCGGGACTTGCAGTGTGATGCCGCGCGAGAAGCGCGAGGCGGTGCTGACGTCCTTCGGATGGACCAGCGAATGCCGCGGGAGGAGGAGGACGTCGTCGAACGTCAGCGCGGCATCGTCACGGATGCGGGAGGAAGCATGTCCCATCTCGCAAGCTATCCGCGGGCCGCGGTGATTTCCAGTTACGGATCGCGCGGCGGCGGCGGCGTGGGGGGCGTCGACGGCGAGGACGCGCCGGGGGACGATGACGATGGCGAGGACGATGGCGACGACGACGACGGTGCGGTCGGCGCGACCGATCCGCCCGCGGCGCTCTTCGCGGTCGACACGAGGTCGTTCGCGACCGATTTGCCCGCCGCCGCGACACCGCCGAGCACCCCCATCGCCTTCGACATGAAACCCATCGCCTCGCCGATCGCGCTCACGGAGACGTTCCCGGCGCGCAGCGTGTCCTCGACGCCCTCGGCGAACCGCTGGAAGACGTTCGGGCCTGGCGCCTGCCGCTGGGCATAGCGCGATTCCAAGAACTCGATGTAGTCGAGCACCTGATAGAGCCGCTCGTCAGGGAGCGTCTCGAGCCGGCGGAGGATGCGATCCTTCAGGATGTCATGCATGGGGGTGCTGCCTCCCTGACCGTTCGCACAGGAACCAGAAGTTATTATACCTGCTAGATTTACACGCGTCAGTTAGGGATACTGACCGAACGGACACCTCAGCGCTTCGAGAGCGAGAGTACATCCAGCACCGGCACGCCCGTCGGCTTCGATTTCCCCGTCCGCACCCGCGCCGTCACCAGCACCTTCGTGAGTGGCGAGATGGACTGCGCCTCCTCGACCATCGACGGAGGAAGGGCCAGATACAGCACCGAGTTCTCGTTCCCCGGCCCCATCGCCAACAGGTACGGCTCGTCCTCCGCGAGATCGCGGCGCAGGGGATCGGCCCGCTGGAAACTCACGATCTCGACCTCCCAGCGCACGACGCGCCCGCGATACCCCTCTGGATCAAGACGCAGGTCGGCGGCCGTGAGTGTCGCGCCGAAGCTCGTGTCGGCCGGCACGAGCAGCGACTCGGCGACCCACGCCTCGAGCCGCACGCGGACCCAGCCCCGCTCGCGCGCGACCGTCTCGACGATCGTGCCCGGTTCGATGCGCGCGACGACGTCCGACGAGGGCGCGGCGCGCAGCTCGGTGACGTCCTCCGCCTTCAGCGCGCCCGCGCGGTTCGTCGGCGTCGTGCTCGGCCGCGCCGCCGCCTCGTTTGACGACGCCGTGACCGGATCCACCGTTTCGAGCGAGGACGTCGGCACCCAGGCGTCGCGCTGCATGTGCGCCCACGACCCGCGCCGCTCGAGCACGCGCAACCCCGCCCCCGGCTCGAGTTCGCCGAGGATGCGGCCATTGAGCGAGGGCTCGGCGCGGATACGGAGCGTGTTGGAGCCGCCGATGCTCTGTGGGAACGAG
>CAYSAR010000055.1:0-11444 GCA_964428985.1 uncultured Gemmatimonadaceae bacterium
AAGCCGCACTCCATGGCAGAAAAGCGTCGAGCGTGATCCGCCGCCGCGCCTCCACCATCAGGTTCACGAGGAAATGCACGTTGTGCAGCGACAATAGCCGCAGCCCGAGCATCTCCTCGGCATTGAACAAGTGCCGTAGGTACGCGCGATCGTACCGCGTGCAGCATGGGCAGTCGCATCCTTCCACCAGCGGTCGTCGGTCCATCTTGAACGACGCCTTCTTAACCTGCACGGTGCCGTCCGGCGTGAACGCAGTGCCGTGCCTCCCCATGCGCGTGGGCACGACGCAGTCGAACAAGTCGATGCCGCGCCGCACGCCCTCGATCAAGTCATCGGGGAAGCCGACGCCCATCAGGTAGCGCGGCTTGTCGGCGGGCAGCAGCGGTTCGCAGGCCTCGAGCGTCGCGTGCATGTCCGGCTTCGCCTCTCCCACGCTGAGGCCGCCGACGGCGACGCCGTGCCAGTCGCCAGCTTGGAGGACCCCGCGCACCGACGCGCGGCGCAGGTCGGCGTGCGTGCCGCCCTGCACGATCGGGAACAGCGCCTGCGGCGGCGCCTCGAGGTCCTCGACATCGGCGGCGATCGTCAGCGGAGCGCGTCCCTCGCGACCGATGCGCTCGAACTCCGCGCGACACCGCTCGAGCCAGCGCAGCGAGCGCTCCATCGCCGCGCGTGACGTGGCGACGTCGGCGCCGCCGGCGATCAACTCGTCGAGTTGCATGATCACATCGGCGCCGAGGTTGCGCTCGATGCGCATGACGAGCTCGGGCGTGTAGTCGTGCAGCGACCCATCGAGATGGCTACGGAACTCGATGCCGCGCTCGGTCACGACGCGATGCCTCGCGAGCGAGAACACCTGGAACCCGCCGGAGTCGGTGAGCATCGGCCCGGTCCATCGCGCGAACGCGTGCAGCCCACCCATCGCCCGCACGAGCTCGTCGCCCGGCCGCAGATAGAGATGATACGCGTTGCCGAGCACCATCCGCGCGCCAGTGGCCGCGACCTCTTCGACCGAGAGGCCCTTGATCGTCGCGTGCGTGCCGACCGGCATGAACGCCGGCGTCTCGACCGGACCATGCGGCGTCACGAACGTGCCGGCGCGCGCCGCACCCGCGCGGTGCGACACGGAGTACGAGAAGCTCACCGTTCGGTCGCCTTCACCTCGTCCCAGAGCAGGTCGAGCTTCTCGAGCCCTGCCGTGCGCACGTCGATGCCGCGCTCCCGCGCGAGCCGCTCGATCGCTTCGAACCGCCGCTGGAACTTCTCATTCGCGCGGTCAAGCGCGAGCGACGGGTGCGTGCCGGCCTTGCGACAGAGGTTCACGACGGCGAAGAGCAGGTCGCCGAGTTCCTCTTCGAGCCTCGCATGCCGCGGATCGCCGCTCGGCACACCGTGCGTGTCGAACGCGGCCCCGTCCTTCACGATCTGCTCACGCACCTCGGCCAACTCCTCGGCGACCTTCGCCATCGGTCCGTCGACATCGGGCCAATCGAACCCGACGCCGGCGGCGCGCTCCTGGAGGCGGTGCGCGCGATGCAACGACGGCAGGCCGCTCGGCAGGCCTTCGGCGAGCGAACGTCGTGTCTTCGCCTTCATCTGCTCCCATGGCGTGCGCTCGCTGTCGGTGCCATAGAGCCATGGGTGGCGACGGCGCATCTTCGCGACGAGCGACCCCGCCACGTGTTCGGGGCCGAACGCGCCGCGTTCCTCGGCGATCACCGCATGGAACAGCACCTGGAGGAGCACGTCGCCCAGCTCGCCGACCATCGCCGCATCGTCGCCGTCGCGCAAGGCGTCGTCGAGCTCATGCATCTCCTCGTTGAGGTAGGGTCGCAAGGACTCATGCGTCTGCGCGCGGTCCCACGCGTCGCGCGCACGGAGGTCACGCATGATCGCGAGGGCATCTTCAAGCGTGGCTTTGTCTTGCATCACTCTGGAGGGGCCGGTAGCTTCGACGATTCGGATGAACAGGGAATCTACGCCTGAGCACATGCCGCGCGCTTGGATCGATGTCGATCTGGGCGCGCTGCTTCGAAATGCGCGTGCGGCGAGGGAGCAGTCCGATCGTCCGCTCATCGCGATGGTAAAGGGCGACGCGTATGGACTCGGGGCGGTGCCGGTCGCGCGCGCACTCGAGACAGTCGAGCCCCTCGCGTACGGCGTGGCCGCGATGGCCGAAGGGCGCGAGCTGCGGGCCGCCGGCATCGAGCGTCCGATCATCGTGTTCACGCCGACGCTGCCGGCGGACCTTCCGGAGATGGCGGCGCACCGACTGACGCCGACGCTGAGCGAGCGCGACGGCATCGCCGCGTGGAAGGCACTCGGGGCGGGGGCATGGCACCTCGCGATCGACACGGGCATGAACCGCGCTGGCGTGCGGTGGGACGACGTGCCGGCACTCGCCGATTCGCTACGCGCGTGTCCGCCCGAGGGCGCTTTCACGCACTTCCACTCGGCCGAGCTCGACAACGGCTCGTTCGAGGAGCAGGAAGGTCGGTTCCGCGAGGCGCTCACGCATCTCCCGGCACGACCGCTCTACGTCCACGCCGAGAACTCGGCGGCGGTCCTCCGCCGCTCGCCGTCGCCGTGGGACTGCGTCCGTCCTGGCGTCTTCCTCTACGGCGTCGGCGCCGGGCCGCTCTCGATGCGTCCGAGCGCGTGCGTCGCGAGCCTGCACGCGAGGATCGTGGAACTCCGTCACGTGAAGGCCGGCGAGACCGTGAGCTACGACGCGACGTGGCGCGCGGCGAGAGACAGTCGCGTCGCGACGCTCGCCTGTGGGTACGCCGACGGCTACCGGCGCGATCTTGGCAACTCCGGCCTCGCGCTCGTCGGCGGCCGCGTCGTCCCGGTCGTCGGAATCGTGACGATGGACATGACGATGGTCGACGTCACCGACGTACCATGCGCCGCAGGCGACGTGGCAACCCTGCTCGGGAACGATGGGACGAACGAGTTGAGCGCCGAGTCGGTGGCGGCGAAGGCGAACCTCTCTCCCTATGAACTGTTGACCGGCCTGCGCCAGCGGTTGCCGCGGCTTTATCGCGGCGCTCCGTCATGAGCGGCGCGCGGCCTCGTGCCGCGATCATCGTGCTGGATGGTGTCGGGATCGGCGAGGCACATGACGCGAGCGCTTATGGCGACGTGGGATCGAACACGCTCGGGAACGTCGCGCGCGCCGTCGGCGGGCTGCGGCTGCCGAACCTCGCGCACGCGGGACTCGGCAACATCGCGCCGCTCGAGGGCGTCGCGCCGGTCGCAGTCCCGAGCTTCGCGTTCGGCCTGATGGAACCGCGATCCGCCGGGAAGGACAGCACGACCGGCCACTGGGAGATCGCGGGGGTGCACCTCGCGCGACCGTTCCCGACGTATCCCGCCGGCTTCCCGCGCGACGTGATCGAAGAGTTCGCGCGCCGCACCGGTCGCGGCGTCATCGGCAACGTGGTCGGCAGCGGCACGGCGATGCTCGATGCGTTCGGCGATGAGCACGTGCGGACCGGTGATTGGATCGTGTACACGTCCGCGGATTCGGTCTTCCAGGTCGCGGCGCATGAGGAGGTCGTGCCGCTCGACGAGTTGTACGCGGCGTGTGTCTCGGCGCGTGCGATGTTGCGCGCGCCGCACGACGTCTCGCGTGTCATCGCCCGTCCCTTCGTGGGTAGTACGGGAGCGTGGCGGCGAACTTCGAACCGGCGGGACTACTCGATCGCGCCACCGGAGGAGACGTTGCTCGACGCGCTCGCGGCGGCTGGGATTCCCCGGACCGGGGTCGGGAAAGTCGACGACCTCTTCGCCCGACGGGGCCTCGAGGGCGGGCACACGAGTGGGAACGCCGAGGGCGTCGCACGCGTGCTCGACTGGCTGCGCGACGGTCCCGATGGGTTGTTGTTCTGCAACCTTGTAGATTTCGACCAATCCTACGGGCACCGGAACGACGTTCCGGGGTTCCACGAGGCGTTGCGCGCGTTCGACGCCGCGCTGCCCGACCTCATCCATGCGCTGCGAGAGGACGACCTGCTGTTCATCACGGCCGACCACGGCAACGATCCGACGACCCCGTCGACCGACCACGCGCGCGAGAACGTCCCGCTGCTCGTGGGCGGTCCGGGCGTGCGCGCGCGGTCGCTCGGCCGTCGCTCGACGTTCTCGGATCTCGGGGCGACGGTCGCCGAGCACCTGGGCGTCGCGTTCCGCGGCCGCGGCACCTCGTTCCTCGCCGAGGTGAAGGCGTGACGGCTTCGTCGGTCGAGGGTCGGCTGCCGGCACTCCTCGCACACGCGGCCGACGCGCGCGACCGCGCGTATGCGCCGTACTCCAACTTCCGCGTGGGCGCGGCGCTGCTCACCGTCGACGGCACGATTGTCGTCGGGTGCAACGTCGAGAACGCGTCCTACCCGGCCGGCACGTGCGCCGAGCGCGTCGCGCTCGGGGCGGCGGTCGCCGCCGGCCTTCGCCAGTTCGCCGCCATCGCGATCAGCTCGGACGCCGCGGAGCCGACGCCGCCCTGCGGCATCTGTCGCCAGGCGCTCGCCGAGTTCGGCATGGAACTGCTCGTCGTCTCGCAGGCCGCGGGCACCGCGCGCGAGGCGCGGACGGCGCGCTGGTCGCTCGGCGAGCTGCTACCGCATCCCTTCACGCCTTCCTTGCTCCGTTCATGAATCTCCGGCGCCTCTTTCGCGCTCCGGTGTTGCTCGCGTTGCCGTTCGCGGCGATCGTCGGCGCCTGTTCCGAGGACATCGAGACCGGCGGTGCCTGTCCGATGCTCTGCCCAGGCCAGGAGCTCACGATCCTCGACACCGTGCTCTCGCCGGCGATCGAGTTCGACACGACGGTCGTGGGCTATCCGCTGCTGGGGTTCGAGCCCTCGCTGCTGCTCGCGACGCGCGTCGACACGCTCGATGTCCGACCGATCATTCGGTTCGACACGATCATCCGCGGCTTCCGTCCGACGCCCGACGACACGGTCGAGGACGTGCAGTTCGTCGATTCGGCGACGCTGAACATCCGCATCCGCCGCACGCACGTCCCGCTGCCGCCGACGTTCTTCATCGACGCCTTCGACGTCGATGATGCCGTGGCGGCGGACAGCGTGCCGGCGGCGCTGCTCGCGCACTTCGTGCCCGGTCGGCTCGTCGGTTCGATCCAGATCGACAGCGCGGGCTTCCAGGACTCCACGCTCATCAAGATCCCGATCGACACGGCGTACTTGCTGGACGTGATCGAGGACCCGACGCGGCGCGTACGGATCGGGCTGCAGTTGCGCGCCGCCGGATCCGGGCAGGTGCGCGTCCTGCCCGTCGACAGCGGGAGCCTCGGTCCTCGCCTGCGGTATCGCGTCAGCCCCGACACCGCCGTCTCGGTCGCGAACATCGCCCCGTCATCCGCGACGCCGACGACGCCGCTGTTCACGGCCGAGGACTTCATCGACTACGTCATCGTCGCGCAGGCGCCGTCGCCGCTCGCGGCCGCGCGGTTCGCGGTGGGCGGCATGCCTGGCGCGCGCTCCTACCTGCGCTTCGACCTCCCGACGTGGCTCACCGACAGCTCGACGATCCTGCGCGCGCGCCTGGAGATCGTCCAGGATCCGGTCTACGGCCTCGACGACACGGTGAAGCTCGGCGTCCGACCGCAGATGGTCGTCGCCGGCCATACGATCACCGACCTGAAGCGCGCCGCGCTCCTCGTCGCGCCGTTCGGGTCGTTCGGCTCGCTCGATTCGCTGCACGTGGCGCCGGCCGACTCCGGGCTGCGGTCGCTCGAGATCAACGCCTTCGTCCGGCAGTGGCGCACGATCGATGGCACGCGGCCGTTGCCGACCGCGATCGTCCTGCGCTCGACGGGCGAGGGGACATCGCCGCTCGGCGTCCGCTTCTTCGGGCTCAGCGCGGCCGAGGAGTTGCGCCCCCGCCTACGCGTCAGCTACGTGCGCGCCTCCGACATCTCCTTCGGGCAACCGTGACGATGCGTCGATCCCTCTGCGTCGCCGCGTTCGCCGCGGCCCTGTCGATCCCTTACGTCGCGTCGGCGCAGGGCGCGCTGAGCGTGCAGGGGCTCGGCTACCCGACCGGTCAGGTCAGCACGGCGTCCCTCGGCATGGGCGGGTCGTCCGCCGAGGCGGACGCGGCGTCGGCGTTGAATCCGGCGTCGATCGCGTCGTTCGGCCGCTACTCGGTCTATCTCCAGTTCGAGCCGGAGTTCCGCCAGACGCGTGGCGCGGCGGGACGCGACAACGCGACGACCGTGCGCTTCCCGGGGTTCGCCGGCACGTTCGGATACCGGCGCTTCGTCGCCGGCGTCGGCTTCTCGACGCTGCTCGATCGGACGTGGTCGAACACCTACACCGACAGCCAGGAAGTGGGCGGGGTGCTGTATCCCTCGTCGCTGCGCGCCTCGAGCAACGGGGCGATCAACGACGCGCGCTTCGCCGCCGCGTACGCCGTGACCGCGCGCGTCCAGGTCGGCGTCGGCGTCCACGTCCTCTCGGGCGAGAACCGCCTCGAGTTCGGTCGCGCCTTCCCCGACAGCACCGGGCTCGGCAGCGTCGCCCAGACGTCCGTCGTGAACTACTCCGGTCGCACGTTCTCCGCCGGCGTGATGACGCGACCGATCGACGGTCTCGTCGTCGCGGCGTCGGCGCGCTTCGGCGGGACGCTCGACTCCGAGGTCGATGGGGACGACCTCGCCGAGGGTGCGCCGCCGTCGCGTTACGGCATCGGCCTGAGTTGGGTCGGCATCCCGAGCACGGTGCTCTCGATGCGCTACGAGCGCACGGCATGGAGCGACATGCGCGACCTCGTCTCGGACACGCTGCCGCTCTTCGATGCGACCGAGTTGGCAGTCGGCGCCGAACTCGCCGGCCCGCGCATGTTCGGGTCGCCGACGGCGGTCCGTCTCGGCTTCCGCGATCGCGACCTGCCGTTCGGCGCCGTGGGCGAGCAGGTCTCGGAGCGCTCGGTGAGCGGGGGACTGTCGATGCCGCTCGCGCGTGGCCGCGCGCAGGTCGACTTCGCGCTGCAGCGCTCGGCCCGTCGCGCGGCCGGCGTCACCGAACGGAGCTGGTTCCTCGGCGTCGGGCTCGGCATCAGGCCCTGAGGCCGCGCGGCGACGCCTCGAGCGACCTCCATGGCCACGACGACGGGACGACGCAACGGAGACCGGGCGCTCGTGCTCGTCGCCGACGACGTGGAGGCGAACATCGAACTGCTGCGCGACCAGCTCGCGTCGCTCGACTGCGAGGTCGCCGAGGCGAATGACGGGCCGTCGGCGCTCGCGCGGTGCACCGAGCTCTCGCCGGACCTCGTGATCCTCGACGTGTCGATGCCGCCTGGCGACCTCGGCGTCGACGCGCGCGAGACCGGGTTCGAGGTCTGCCGCCGGCTGAAGCGCGACCCGCGTACGGCGCGCATTCCGATCATCTTCGTCTCCGCGCTCAATGAGGCGAGCGACCGGCTCAAGGCGATCGAGGCCGGCGGCGACGACTTCCTGCTGAAGCCGCACAGCCGTCACGTCCTCGGCGCCCGCGTGCGCTCGCTGCTCAAGCTCAAGGGCGCGACGGACGCGCTCGAGCAGAGTCTCAAGCGGCTGCGCGCGCTCCAGAAGGCGCGCGACGACCTCATGCGCATGATCGTGCACGACCTCAAGACGCCGCTGACGTCCATGCTCGCGACGCTCGAGATGCTGCGCGATGGGGACTTCGGTCCGGTCGACGAGCGGCCGGCGCGCGCGCTGTCGGACGTGGAAGGGAAGGCCGAGGACCTGCTCGGCCTCATCGAGGACCTGCTCGACGTCTCGCGCGTCGAGGAACAGTCACTCGCGCTCCAGCCCGAGCCAATCGCGCCGGCGGCGTTGATTGCGGAGGTGCTCCACGACTGGGGCCTTCGCTTCCGGCAGGAGCAGACGACGGCGCGTGCCGATGTCGCGGATGACGCGCCAGTGTTCCGCGCCGACAAGACGCTGCTCAAGCGCGTGCTCGCGAACCTCGTGCAGAACGCGGTGACGCACTCCCCGGTGCCGGTGACGCTCGTGCTCGGCGCGCGGCGCGACCCGGGCGGGATCCTGCTCACCGTCGCGGACGACGGGCCGGGAATCCCGGAGGAGTATCAGGAATTGGTGTTCCAGAAGTTCGAGCAGGTGCACGCGCCGAACGCCCCGCGCGTGCGCAGCTCGGGCCTCGGCTTGACCTTCTGCCGCGTGGCGGTGGAGTCGCACGGCGGGCGGATCTGGGTGCGGAGCGGGGAGGGCGGGGGGAGCGTGTTCCACATTCGGTTGCCGATCGAGCCGATCGTGGTCTCCGACCCGCAACCGCAACCGCAACCGCAACCACAACCGCAACCGCAACCGCAACCGCAACCGCCACAGCAAACCACCGAGGCACAGAGGACACCGAGGGGCTAGAGCGAGATCCTCCGGATGCCTTGCATCAAACGAGGGACGTTGAAGTTGATCAGCAACGCGCGCCTCAGTCCACTGAGGCGGAGGTACGTCAGTACCTGTGCGGTGTGGACTGGGATGAGTCGTTCGACACTCTTCGTCTCGATCAAGAGTTCCTTGGCCACGACGAGGTCCATGCGGAACTGGGCATTCAGTTGTCGATCGCGGTAGCTCAATGGAAGCGCGACTTCTGCTTCGCACGCGAGTCCGCGGAAATGAAGCTCCGCTTCGAGACAGATGCGATAGACAGACTCGAGCATGCCCGGTCCGATTTCCCGGTGCACGTCGATCGCAGCGCCGATGACCTGATCGGTCAAAGCATCCGTTCCTTCTCTAGACCGCGAGTACGTGAAGCCGGTGCCAGTCGATATCACAAGGGACCTCGGTGACCTCTGTGCCTCGGTGGTATGCTGTTGCGGTTTGCTCGAGCCTACTACGACGCCCGTTCGCGCAAAGGATCGATCCGTTTCGGGCGCCATCGTCGTTACATTCCACACGTGACCCGCCAGACCGTCTACATCGAGACCTACGGCTGCCAGATGAACGTCAGCGATTCCGAGCTGATGTACGGACGGCTGGAGGCCGAAGGCTACGTGTCGGTGGATTCGCCGGTCGGCGCGGACGTGGTGCTGATCAACACCTGCGCCATCCGCGACAACGCCGAACAGCGCGTCATCGGCCGCCTCGGCGAGCTGCGGCGCGACCTGAAGAGCGGTGCCGTCCTCGGCGTGACGGGCTGCATGGCCCAGCGCCTCGGCCCCCGCCTGCTCGAGACGGACACGCGCGTGCAGCTGGTCGTCGGGCCGGACGGATACCGCTCGCTGCCCTCGCTGATCGACGGCGCGCGCAACGGCGAGCGCTTCAGCGCCACGGACTTCGACCTCGAGGAGCACTACGAGGACTTCTCGGCGCGGCGCTTCGAGGGCGTGAAGGCCTGGATCCCGGTGCAGCGCGGCTGCGACTATCGCTGCACCTATTGCATCGTGCCGACGACGCGCGGCCCCGAGCGCTCGCGCAAGCTCGCCGACGTGGTGCGCGAGACCGCCGAAGTCGCGCAGCGCGGCATCAGCGAGGTGGTGCTGCTCGGCCAGACCGTGAACTCGTACAACGACGGCACGCATGACTTCGCCGACCTGCTGCGCGCGGTGGGCAAGGTCGATGGCATCCGAAGGGTGCGCTACACCAGTCCGCACCCGAACGATTTCTCGGACCGCGTGATCGCCGCGATGGCCGAGACGCCGACCGTCTGCGAGCACGTGCACCTGCCGATGCAGTCCGGCTCGACGTCGATGCTCAAGCGCATGCTGCGCCGCTACTCGCGCGAGGAGTACCTCGACTGCGTCGAGCGCCTGCGCGCGGCGATGCCCGGCCTCGGACTCACGACGGACATCATCGTCGGCTTCCCGGGCGAGACGGACGAGGAGTTCGCCGACACGCTCTCGCTCTGCCGCGAGGTGCGCTTCGACGACGCGTTCACGTTCAAGTTCTCCGCGCGCGAGGGTACGCCGGCGACGCGCATGCCGGCCGACTGGACGGTGCCGCAGCACGTCATGGACACACGGTACGATGCGCTCGTCGCGACGGTGCGCGGCATCGCGCGCGAGAAGAACCTCGCGCGGCTGGGTGAGCGCATGGAGGTGCTCGTCGAGAAGGAGGCGCGCAAGGGTGGCGACATGCTCCAGGCGCGCTCGCGCGACTTCAAGACGGTGCTGGTGCCGGGTGATGCGTCGATGATCGGTCGGTACCTCACCGTCGAACTCACCGGCACGACGGGCGCGACGTTCACCGGCGCGGTGGTGCGGGAGCGCCAGGCGCTCCCGCTCGCAGGGTAGTCAGCGGGTCGTTCGCCGCGGCACTTCGCTCAGGCGGCGAGTCTATGTGATACCGGCGGCGGGGGAACGCTGCCTCGCCTCGGCGGGAACGTCGCCTTCGTTCGCCGGTGCCCCTGATCCTTCGAGCGGCGATCGCCTGGGCGGCGGGGACGGCAGCCGGACTAGCCGGTGCCGATGGTGCGCTCTGGACGACGGCTGCGGCGGCCGGTGCGCTCGTCGCGCTCGCGTGCATCGTCCGCGACCGCGCGATCACGTCGGCCTCGATCGCGTTGCTCTTCGCGGGCGGACTCCTGCTCGGCGGCGATCTCGCCCGTGCCGACGCGGCCTGTCTCCTGCGAGCCAGCCGCGGCACCGCATGGGACGTGCGTCTGGCCAACGAGGCCGCTCCCGGCTCGTTCACGACCGGTTGGCTCGTCGCGGACGGTTGCCGCGTGCGACTCGCGCTCGCCGTGCGATCGGGGCGCGCCGCGGCCGGGAGTCTCGTGCACGTGACACGCGCCGAGCCGAGCATGGGGGACCGTGGCCTCGTCCTGCGTGACGCGACGGTCGCCGTCGTCTCGGGACCGGGCCCGCTCGCGCGGTGGCGGTCGCGCACGGCGCGCCACCTCGAGCGCACGTTCGGCGAGGACGCCGGCATCGTGAAAGCGCTGTTGATCGCCGAGACGCGCGACCTGCCGTCACAGCTGCGCGAGACCTACGCCGATGCCGGGCTCGTGCACATCCTATCGATCTCCGGGCTGCACGTGGCGATCGTCGGAGGCGCGCTGCTGCTCGCGTTCCAGGCGATGCGCCTGCCGCTCACGGCAGCGGGTGCCGCGGCCGTCGCAGTCTCCGTGCTCTACGTGCTCGCGATCGGCGCGCCACCGCCGGCGGTGCGCAGCGTCACGCTCTTCGCGGCGACGACATTGGCGCGCGCGGTGCAGCGTCCGGTCTCCCCTTGGGGGGCGTTCGCGCTCGGCGCAACCGTGCCGCTCGTCGAGCCTCGCACGGTGCTCGACCTCGGTTGGCAGCTCTCGGTGAGTGGCTACGCCGCGGTCATCGTGTCGGCGCGCGCGTCGCGTCGGGTGCTGCCCGAGGATTGGCAGGGATGGCGCGCGGCGCTCGCGCGCGAGCTCATCGCCGGCATCCTGACGACCGTCGCGACCGCGCCGCTCGTCGCCTGGCACTTCGGTCGCCTCAGCC
>CAYSAR010000056.1:0-11403 GCA_964428985.1 uncultured Gemmatimonadaceae bacterium
GGCTTGCGCAGCTCGAGCGCGTCGATGATGCCCTTCGGCGTGAGGTCGAAGACCTGCTCGACCGCCTTCATGATCGCCTTCTCGTCGACGGTGCCGGTGCCGAACGTGTCGACCATGACCGAGACCGGCTTCGCGACGCCGATCGCGTACGCGAGCTGCACCTCGACCTTCTTCGCGAGCTTCGCCGCGACGATGTTCTTCGCGACCCAGCGCGCCGCATAGGCGGCCGAGCGGTCGACCTTGGACGGGTCCTTGCCGGAGAACGCGCCGCCGCCGTGACGGCCGTACCCGCCGTACGTGTCGACGATGATCTTGCGGCCGGTGAGGCCCGCGTCGCCGTGCGGGCCACCGATGACGAAGCGTCCCGTCGGATTGATGTGCGTCTTCATGCGCTTCGCGCGCATCTCGACCGGGATGACCGCCTCGATGATGTCGCGCATGATCGCCTCGCGGATGACCTTGTTCGTCACCGAGTCGGCATGCTGGGTCGAGATCACGACGGTGTCCACCTCCACCGGGTGCCCGTCCTCGTACACCACCGAGACTTGCGACTTCCCGTCGGGACGCAGCCACGGCAGCGTGCCGTCCTTGCGGCGGTCGGCGAGCGCGTGCGTGAGCTTGTGGGCGAGCATGATCGGGAGCGGCATCAGCTCCTCGGTCTCGTCGCAGGCGAAGCCGAACATCATGCCCTGGTCGCCGGCGCCACCGGTGTCGACGCCCTGCCCGATGTCACGCGACTGCTGCCCAAGCGCGTTGAGCACCGCGCAGCTGTCGGCGTCGAACCCGATGCCCGCCTCGACGTAGCCGATGCCCTTGATCGTGTCGCGCACGAGCTGGCGCAGGTCGACCCAGGCGGACGTCGTCACCTCGCCGAAGATCGTCGCGAGACCGGTCGTGACCATCGTCTCGCAGGCGACGCGCGAGAGGGGGTCCTGCGCGAGCAGGGCGTCGAGGACGGCGTCGGAGATCTGGTCCGCGACCTTGTCGGGGTGGCCCTCGGTGACCGACTCGGACGTGAAGAGGTGGCGATGGAGCACGGGAGTGGAGGTATGCGGTGGGTGAACAGCAAAACGCCGGCGCATCACGCCGGCGGGTCCGGGATGCCCGGGCACGAACGATAACGCGGCTAGGCGAGCCCGAGCAACCCGTGGAGGAGGTCGTCGCCGAGCTCGGCGGCGAGCGCCGCGCGCAGCACGACGCGGGCGGCCTTCGCGCTCTCGGCCTCGAGGGCCCGCTGCGCCGCCTCGCGCGCGCCGGCCGCGCTGATGCCGCGCACGATCCGCTTCATCGCCGGGATCGCCGGCGCCGACACGCTGAGCACGCGGACGCCGAGCCCGAGCAGCGCGTACGCCATGAGCGGCTGCGACGCCATCTCGCCGCACACGCTGACCTCGAGTCCGCTCGTTCCCGCGACCTCGACGGTGCGCGCGATGAGCCGCAGCACCGAAGGATGGAGCGGCGTGTAACGCGAGACGAGCGCGGCGTTGCCACGGTCCACCGCCATCACGTACTGCACGAGGTCGTTCGTCCCGATGCTGAAGAACGAGACGTCGCGCACGAGCGTGTCGGCGGCGACGGCCGCGGCCGGCGTCTCGACCATGACGCCGAGCGGGACGTCGGCGCGGTGCGGCACGCCGCGCTTCGCGAGTTCGGCCGCCGCCTCCTGCAGCAGGAAGCGCGCCTGGCGCACCTCCTCCACCGACACGACGAGCGGGAGCATGATGCGCAGGTCCCCATGCACCGCCGCGCGCAGCAGCGCGCGCAGCTGCACCTTGAACAGCTCGGGTTCGTCGAGGCACATGCGGATCGCGCGCCAGCCAAGGAACGGATTCGGCTCGTGCGGGAACCCGCCGATCGGCAGTTTGTCGCCGCCCACGTCGTAGGTGCGGATGACGACCGGGCGGTCACCGAAGGCGCGGATGACCTTCGCGTAGGCCTCGACCTGCTCGTCCTCGGTCGGCATCGCCGCGCGCCCGACGACGAGGAACTCGGTGCGCATGAGGCCGACGCCCTCCGCCCCGCTCGCCGCGGCGGCCACCGCCTCGTCCGGGAGGTCGACGTTCGCGCGGAGCGTCACGCGCTCGCCGTCGGTCATGACCGACTCGGCGCCGCTCAGCTGCGCGAGCTCGGCCTGCGCCTCGGCCTCGCGACGCGAACGCTCGGCGAACGACGAGAGCTCGCTCGCCGTCGGGCGCACGATGAGCACGCCGTTCGTCCCGTCGAGGATCACGCGCTCACCGGCGGTGATGCGCGTCGTCGCGTCGATGAGACCGACGACGGCGGGCAAGCCGAGCGAGCGCGCGAGGATCGCGACGTGCGATGTCCGCGTGCCGGCGTCGGTCGCGATGCCGGCGATCGCGCGCCGGTCGAGCTGGATCGTGAGGCTCGGCGTCAGGTCGTGCGTGACGAGAATCGCGTTCGCGCCCGGCGCGAGGTCGACCGGATCGTGGTCCGGCAGGTCGAGCAGCAACGAGAGCAGGCGGATGTGGACGTCGATGAGGTCCCCGACGCGCTCGCGCATCATCGGGTTCGTCGACCGCCCGAAATGCTCGCGCCACTCGAGCATGACGAGGTCGAACGCCTTCTCGGCGGCGAGGTTCTGCCGCACGAGACTCTCGACGCGGTTGCGCAGCTCCTCGTCCAGGAGGATCGCGACCTGCACGTCGAAGATCGCCGCCTCGGCCTCCCCGGCCTTCTCGGCGGCACGGACGCGCAGGGTGCGCAACCGCCCGATCGCCCGCTCCACGGCGGCGCGCAGCCGCGCGAGTTCCGACTCGACCTCGCCGTCGTCGATGACGCGCGTGCGGACGTCCGGCACCTCCCAGCGCAGCAGGTGTGCCGGCCCGACGACGATGCCCGGCGAGGCCGAGATGCCCTGGAGGCTCGCCGGCACGCGCTACTGCTCCCCGAACCGCGTCGCGAAGAGCCCGCGCAGCGCGTCGAGCGCCTTGTCGGCGTCGGCGCCGTCGGCGCGCACCTTCAGCGTGGACCCGCACTCGGCGGCGAGCATCATCACGCCCATGATGCTCTTCGCGTTCACCTCGAGGTCGTCGCGCGCGATCGTGATGTGCGCGCGGAAGCGACCCGCGGTCTTCACGATCTCGGCCGCCGGTCGCGCGTGGATGCCGTTCGCGTTGAGGATCGTCACGTCGCATTCAGCCATCAGCGCACCAGGGAATAGAGGACGAAGCCGGACAGCAGGACGGTCGCGAGGCGCCAGCCCTCGACGCGACCGTGGAGCCACGTGATGCCCACCGCACCAATCGCGACGGCGAGCAGGACGGTCCCGAGCAGCGCGCGCCCGGGTCCGATGAAGCCTTGGGCCGCGACCGGCAAGGCGATGCCCGCGACGAACGCCGTCGCCCGCGCGACGTGCGCCGGCCCTTGCCGCAGCACCGGCGTCCCGAGCGCCTGCGCGACGCGGAGTCCGTCACGCCATCCGGCGTGCAGCCCCCAGAGCCGCAGCGCGACATGGCCCGCGTTGTAGACGCCGAGGAAGAGGAGCAGCACCGTGGCGGGCGACGCGCCAAGACCGAACGCCAGGAGGCCGAGCGCCGAGCAGAGCGGGAGCCATCCGGCCCAGACGAGGCGATCGCCGACCGAACCGAGCGGTCCCGGCGCCGCCGTGCGGAACCGCTCGATCTGCTTCGGCGGCACCCCATCGAGCTCGGCGCGCGCGAGCGCCCCGACGGCGACGGACGCGAGGTACGGGTGCGCGTTGAAGTAGCCGGCGTGGCGCTGCAGCGCCTCGCGGTACGCGCTCCCGTCCCTGCCGCCGGGCAAGCGCCGCAGCGCCGGCTCGATCGCGAAGGCGATGCCGTTCCCCATCATCGTCTCGTAGTTCCACGCGCCTTGGATTGCGAAGAGGCGGAGCGCCATCGCGAGCCGCGTCCCCAACGGGAGCGCGCGCTCGACGACCGGGGTCGCCATGGGGGTGCGCGTCGACAGCGGCATCACAGCAGCCCCGCCGCGAGACCGAGCCCGATCGCGAGCCCGCCGAGCAGCCACCACCGCGCGCCCGCGGTCGTGTGCACGACCTTCCAGATCGCGGCGATGCCCACCGACGACGCGACCGCGACGACGACCGCGCGCGAGATGGTGCCGGACATCGCGAAGGCCCCGAGGATCGCGGGATATAGCGGCCGGAACACGGCGAGCGCGACGAACGCGACGAACGCGCCGCGCACGAGGTCCGACGTCATGCCCATGAGGTGCAGCCCGACGATCGCGCGGCGCGGGTCGGCGCCGGCCACCGCGAGCCGTCGGTGCGTGAGACGCGCGTTCCAGCGCCGAAGCGCGACCATGGAGGACCCGCCGACGCTCGCGGTGAGCAGCGACGCGAGCACGGCGACGACCATCGCCGCCGTCGTGCCTTCGGGGACGGTCGCGAACAGGGCTCCGCCCACGACGGACGCCGAACCCCATTCCGGATACCGCGACGCGCCGAACGGCAACGACTCGAGCGCGAAGAACTCGAGCGCGGCGCCGACGATGAGACCGCGCGTCGGCTCGCCGGCGAGTGCGCCCGCGAGCGTCGCCGCGACGAGGGGGCGGGAGACCATCGCCTGCGGGAAGCTCACGACATCGAGCCCGAGTACCGCGCCGAGCAGCGCGAACGGGAGCACCGCGACGAGGTCGGTCGGCATCAATCGGATCCGTCGCTCGCAAGGAGTTCGTCGAGCGGCACGGGCGCCGCGCCCGGCACGTCCTGCGCCGTGACACTCACGCCACGCGCCTGCAAGCCGCGCAGGCGGTCCTCCTCCTCGGGCGTGAGGAAGACGTACCGCGCGCGCGCGGTGCGCCCGGGCTTGTGGTGAACGCCGCCGACCGTCACGGCGGTGATGCCCGGCGCGGCGGCGACGAGGCGCTCCATCGTCTCGATGTCGCCGGTCAGGAGCATCCCCGAGCGCCGGTCGGCGCGGTAGTCGGCGAGGCGCTTCGATGCCGACGCGACCGAATCGAAGAAAACGTCCATGTCCGGCGGGACGCCCATGCGGTAGAGCTCCTGCTCCCAGTCCGATCGCTCGACGTCATCGTCGACGAGCACGATGAAGCGCAGTCCGAGCGGCTGACCCCAGCCGACGACGACTTGTCCGTGGATCAGGCGGTCGTCGATGCGGAAGTGGTCAAGCGCCACCGGGCTTCCCCTCGGCGACCGCGATCGCGTCGCGGCCGCGCGCGGTCGCCGTCGCGAGGTCGGAGCCGCAGGCGTACGCGAGCAACGTCGGCAGCGCGGCCCCGGTCACGACGGTCACGCCGCCGTCGCGCGCGATGCGCCGCGCGGCCATCGTGCAGCTCCCGGCCGGGAGGTCGGTGAAGATCACCGTCGCGCGCGAGTCGGCGAGCGCGGCGCGCAGCACCTCCTCGAGCGCCTGCGGCGACAGCCCGGTGTTCGTCACCGGGACGAACGTCGCACCGCGGCCGGCGACCTGCTCGACGGCCGACACCATGCCGGCGGCGAAGCCGCCGTGGCCGGCGATGATCGCGCGCACCGGCGCGGGGGCGTCACTCGACATCGTCGAGCAGGTAGCGCTGCACGTCGGCCTTCTCGCGCAGGTGGCCCTTGAGGCGCTCGTTGAACGCCGCCGCCGGGTCGACACCGCTGTAGCGCAGCAGGTGGTTCATCGCGATGACCTCGGCGATGACGGTGATGTTCTTGCCGGGGTTCATGAGCACGGTGATGCGCGGGACCTCGACGTCGAGGATCGTCGTCATGTCCATGTCGAGCCCGGTGCGCTCGGCGACCATCCCCTCGCGCCACGGCTCGAGCACGACGACGACCTCGATGCGCTTCTGCTGGCGCACGGCGCGGATGCCGAACACCGTGCGCACGTCGATGAGGCCGACGCCGCGGATCTCCATGTAGTGCCGCTGGAGCGGGTGCCCCGAGCCGATGATGACGTCGACGCCCTTCCGCTTCGCGATGACGAGGTCATCGGCGACGAGGCGGTGCCCGCGCTCGACGAGGTCGAGCACGCATTCCGACTTGCCGATGCCGCTCGCGCCGGTGAACAGCAGCCCGACGCCGTAGACATCGGCGAGCGAGCCGTGCAACGACGTCGTCGGCGCGAACTCGTTCTCGAGGAACGGGACGATCTTCTGGTAGAACTCCTGCGTCTTGAGCGGCGAGCGCAGGATCGCGACGCCGTGGCGCGTCGCGATCTCCTCGAAGCCCGACGGCAGCTCGAGGCCCTTGGTGACCATCGCGCAGGGGATCGGATACTCGAAGAACGTCTCGAGGATGCGCCGGCGCTCGGCCTCGTCGAGCGAGCGCAGGTAACTGATCTCGGGCTCGCCGAACACCTGGAGTCGCTGGTGCACGAAGCGCCCGGTGTACCCCGCGAGCACCATGCCGGGACCCGACGCGTCGGCGGTGGGCACCTCGCGGCGCAGCCCTTCGGGGTTGCCGAGGACCTCGAGCTTGAGGATGTCACGCAGGCGCTCCGCGAGGAGGCCGACGGTCAGCGCGGGCATGGCGGGCGGGTCGATCGGGTGGGAAGGAGGGTCGCGGGCGCGGTGCCTCCAGAGGACGACTGGGCCGGCGGCGTCGCCACCATCGGCTTCATTCTACCCCTGCGCGCCGGTGACGCGCAGGAGGTGCGCCTCGGTCTCGCGGGCGCAGCGGTCCCAGGTGAACGTCTCGGCGAACGCACGCGCGCGCACGCCCATATCGCGCACGAGCTCCGGCGACGCCGCGAGCCGCTCCATCGCGGCGGCCATCGCCGGCACGTCGCCGTGGCGCACGAGGAAGCCGGTCTCGCCATCGCGCACCGATTCCCGGATCCCCGGCGAATCGCTCGCGACGACCGGCGTGCCGCAGGCCTCGGCCTCGACGTTCGTGAGTCCCCACCCTTCCTTCGGCGACGCCAGCGCGACGGCCCACGACCGGCGCAACAACGCGAGCTTTTCGGCCTCGCTGACGAACCCGAGGAAGCGCACGCGGTCTCCGACGCCAAGGGAGCGCACGAGCGACTCGAGCGCAGGGCGGTAGTCGCCGGCACCGGCGATCTCGAGCGTCGCGTCGGCGCGCGCCAGCGCGGCGAAGGCGCGGATCACGAGATCGACGCCCTTGTACTTCTTGAGACGGCCGAGGTAGGAGAAGACCGGACGCGCCGCGCGCTGCGTCGGGTCGGGCGTGAAATGGTCGAACGACACGCCGGGCGGGATCACGACGACCTGCTCACGTCGGAAGCCGCGCGCGACGAGGTCGGCGGCGGTGCTCTCGCTGATCGCCTGGAACGGCACGTCGCGATACATCCATGGCATCGGCCGCTCGGAGAGCCAGACCGCGCTCGCGAGCACCGGGTTCAGCTCTTGGAACGCCGCCGAGCCGAAGAGGTGCGGCACGACGGCGACGACGCGGCGGGCACCCCAGCGCGTCGTGTAGAGCGGCACCTTGTTGATGTCCTCGAAGAGCACGTCGAAGTCCCGGGCCTTCAGGTGCCGTTCCCAGTACGCGCGTACCTTGAACGGGAAGCTCTGCCGCGTCCCGACGCGATGGATCTCGAGACCGTTCCGTTCAGCGCGTGGCGGGCACCCCGCCCATCCGCCGCAGAGCAACACGACCTCGTGTCCCCATGCCGCGAGTCGCTCAAGGATCTCGTGCAGGTGTCCCTCGGCGCCGCCGGCGAGCGGGTTCTCGAGATCCTGCCAGTTGACCGCGACGATCCTCAACTGAGCCGACCCATCCGCCGCGCGAGGGCGTCGATGACGCCGTTCACGAAGCGCGCGCTCTGCGCGGTACCGTAGCGCTCGGCCAGGCGGACGGCCTCCTGGATCACGACGCGCGGGGGCGTTCCGCCCTGCAAGAGCTCGGCGGCGGCGAGGCGCAACACGCAGCGCTCGACATGCCCGAGCCGGTCGAGGCGCCAGTTCGTCGTGACCTGGGCGAGTTCGGCGTCGATGTCCTCGCGCTCGGCGGCGACGATGCGGATCAACGCGTCGGCGAACGCGCGTTCCTCGGGATGGACGGCGAGGTCGTCCCACACGAGCGTTGCGGTCCGCTCGAGCGGCGCCTCGCCACGGCGCACGTCCCACGCGTACAGGGCCTGCAACGCGCGCGACCGGCCGCGCGTCTCAACGCGCATCGTCCTCCTCCCCGTCGTCGTGCGCGAGGTCGAGGCGCGCGAAGAGGTCGGCCATCTCGAGCGCGGCGACCGCGGCGTCCCATCCCTTGTTGCCATGCGCGCCACCGGCGCGGGCCTCGGCCTGCGCCATCGTGTCGCACGTCAGCAGCCCGAATCCGACCGGAACGCCGAACTCGCCCTGGAGCGTCGCCAGCGCGCGCGATGCCTCGCCGGCGACATAGTCGAAGTGCGGCGTCTCGCCGCGCACGACGGCGCCGATCGCGACGGCCGCGTCGTAGCGGTCGGTTTGGAGCGCCTTCGCGAGCGCGACCGGCAGCTCCCACGCGCCCGGTACCCAGAGCACGTCGACGTCGTCGAACGCGGCGCCGTGGCGCACGCAGGCGTCGATCGCCCCCTCGACGAGTTTCTGCGTGACCGACTCATTGAACCGCGCCGCGACGACCACGATCCGCCGCCCGGCCCCGGACGGCGTCCCGATGAACTCGGCCATTCAGACCGCCCGCAGGTGACCGAGCTTCGTGCGCTTGGTCTCGAGGTAGGTGCGGTTCTCGCTGGTCGCCGGCGAGATGATCGGCACGCGCTCGCCGAGCGTGAGCCCGTACCCTTCGAGGCCGACGAGCTTCTTCGGGTTGTTCGTGATGAGCCGAATCGACGTGAGCCCGAGGTCGAGCAGGATCTGCGCGCCGATGCCGTAGTTGCGTAGGTCAGGCGCGAAGCCGAGTCGCTCGTTCGCCTCGACGGTGTCGGCGCCCTGGTCCTGGAGCTGGTAGGCCTTGAGCTTGTTGAGCAGGCCGATCCCGCGCCCCTCTTGGTCCAGGTAGACGATCACGCCGCGGCCCTCCTCGGCGATCAGGCGCATCGCCTCATGCAGCTGCCAGTGACAATCGCACCGCAGCGAGTGGAACGTGTCGCCGGTGAGGCACTTCGAGTGCATGCGCACCATGACGTCCTTCGCCCCCTCGGCGTCGCCATAGACGAGCGCGACATGCTCGTTCGCGTCGACGTCGTTGCGGTAGCCGATGAGGCGGAACTCACCGAACTCGGTCGGGAGCCGCACGTCGGCCTCGCGATGCACGAGGCGCTCGTTCTGCAGCCGATACGCCACGAGCTGCGCGACGGTGATGAACGTGTAGCCGCTCGTCTTCGCGAACGCCTCGAGCTCGGGGCGCCGCGCCGTCGTGCCGTCGTCGTTGAGGATCTCGCAGATCACGCCGGCCGGCTGGAGGCCCGCGAGGCGCATGAGGTCGACGGCCGCCTCGGTGTGGCCGACGCGCTGGAGCACGCCACCCTCGCGCGCGCGCAGCGGGTGCACGTGGCCGGGACGGCGCAGGTCGCTCGCGACCGTCGTCGCGGTGCCGAGGAGGCGGATCGTCGTCGCTTGGTCGGAGGCGCTGATGCCGGTCGAGACGCCATGCTTCGGCGCCGCGTCGACCGTCACGGTGTACGCCGTGCGCAGCGCGTCGGTGTTCTCGGGCCCCATCATCGCGAGACCGAGCTGCGACACGCGCTCCGGCGAGAGCGCGACGCAGATCATGCCCTTGGCCCGCATGAGCGTGTTGACCATCGCCGGCGTGATGAACTCCGCCGCGCAGATGAGGTCGCCCTCGTTCTCGCGGTCCTCGTCGTCCGCGACGACGATGAACTTGCCCGCCTTGAGGTCGTCGATCGCCTGCTGGATGGTGCCAAACATGTCAGGTATGGAGAAGGGGCGCCGCGAGGCGCTTGAGATACTTGGCGAGGATGTCGGCCTCGAGGTGCACGGCGTCGCCCGCGCGCAACGCGCCGAGCGTCGTGTGCCGCGCCGTGTGTTCGATGACCGACACCTGAAGAACCCCGGGACGGGGCAAGGCGTTCACCGTCAGGCTCACGCCGTCGACGGCGACGCTGCCGAGCGGGACGAGGAGCTCGTCGACCTCGGTCGGGACGTCGATGTCGAGGAGCAGCGCGTCGCCCGCGCGCCGGGTGTCGACGACGCGACCGACGCCGTCGACGTGGCCCTGCACGATGTGCCCTCCGAGCCGGTCGCCGATGGCGAGGGCCCGTTCGAGGTTCAGCCGCGTGCCCGGCGCCCAGGCGCCGATCGTCGTGCGCGCGAGAGACGTGACGACCGCGGCGACCGCGAACCATCCCTCACCGCGTTCGCGCACCGTGAGGCAGGCGCCGTTGCAGGCGATGCTCTCCCCGATCGCCAGATCGCTCCACGGCGCTCGTACGACGACCGCACGACCGGCGTCCGTCGTGGACGCCTCGCGGACCTCGCCGACGGCGGTGATGAGCCCTGTGAACATGCGCGTGGGGACGGCGACGACGGTGGCGGAATCAGCGGCCCGGCGGCGCGTAGACGGTCATCGTGTCGTCGCCGAACGAGCGATGCGCGAGGACCTGCCAGCGACCCGCATCTGCCGGCGGCGGCTGGACGGTGCCGAACGCCGGGAGGGCACCGGCCCCGAGCAGGACCGGCGCCGTAAAGATAATCAACCGGTCGACGAACCCCGCGCTCAACAGCGCCCCGGCGATGCCGGCGCCACCCTCGACGAAGAGATGCCGAACCTCGTGCCGCTCCCGCAGGCGCGCGAGGTGCTCGACGATGCCCGACGCCGTCTCCACGTGCACGCCGACGCGTTCCAGTGCCGCGCGCGCCTCCTCGGTGGGCTGCTGGGCCAGCACATGCACCGGCACCTTGCGCGCCGAACGCGCGAGCTTCGACGTGACGGGCAGTCGCGCCGACGGATCGAACACGATGCGACGCGGCGCGACGCGCGGTTTCCGGCCGCTGCGGACGGTGAGCTGCGGATCGTCGGCGAGCGCGGTGCCGATGCCGACGGCGATCGCATCGGCGTTCGCGCGCAGGCGGTGCACATGCCGTCGCGCGCGCTCACCGGTGAGCCATTGATGCGTCCCGGTCCCCGCCGCGATCGCGCCGTCGAGCGAGAGCGCGAGCTTGAGCGTGATGAATGGACGCCGCGCGCCCGAGAAGCCGAAGAGGAAGGGCGCGTTCAGGTCGCGGGCAGCCGCCTCCTCGACGCCGGTCTCGACGACGATGCCCGCCTCGCGCAGGCGCTCGAGGCCGCCACGGGCCGTCGGGTTCGTATCCTCGACGGCGATCACGACGCGGCGGACACCGGCGGCGACCAGCGCGTCGGTGCACGGCGGTGTCTTGCCGTGGTGCGCGCAGGGTTCGAGCGTGACGTAGACGTCGGCGCCGCGCGCGCGCGCGCCGGCGGCCTCGAGCGCGACGACCTCGGCGTGGGGTCCGCCGAACTCCGCGTGATAACCCTGCCCCACGACAACGCCATCCTTGCCGATGACGCAGCCG
>CAYSAR010000057.1:0-6006 GCA_964428985.1 uncultured Gemmatimonadaceae bacterium
ACGCTTGGCCGATGATGTTCGCGGGCATGGCCGACACGTCGGGTGCATACCAAGCGTGGGCGGCGGTGCAGCTCTCGGGGGTCGCGCCGCGCGCGTTCCTCGTGCAGACGCCGGACCTGCGCTGGCCGCAGGGCACGACGCGTGCGGCGCAGCAGGCCGATACGCCGACGAACTCGATCCTCCCGCGCTACATCCGCAACCGTCCGTCTGGCGAGGACGTCGTCGCGGCGAGCACGGGCGAGTCGTTCTACGACCACCGTCGGTACGGCGCGACGCAGTCGTCGGCGACGGGTGGCCCCTACACCGAGATGTCGAAGACGGAGATCGACATGTTGGTGGCCGAGGCGCACCTCCGCGCGAACAACGCGCCGGCAGCGGCGGCGCTCATCGACATCTCGCGCACGCGCAACGGGCTCCCGAGCCTCGTGACCGCGGGCACCGGGATGACGGACCAGATCCCCGGTTCGAACGGCACCGCCGGCACGAGCGGCTGCGTGCCGCGCCTGCCGAACGGCAACTGCGGGACGATCTGGGATGCAATGAAGTACGAGAAGCGGATGGAGACGGCCTATACGGGCTACCTGATCTGGTTCACCGACATGCGTGGCTGGGGTGACCTCCGCGCGAACACGGCGATCGAGTGGCCGGTGCCTTATCAGGAGATGCAGTCCCGCCAGAAGCCGTTCTACAACGGGACCAATACGTGGACCGGTCCTTCGACCTACGGGTTCTGACGAACGTGCATGAGCTCCCCTCGGTGGATCGGCGCGGGCGCCACTGGCGCCGGTTCACCGCGGGTCTCTGCGCGGCGTTGCTCGCGTTCCAAGTCGGTTGCTATTCGTACCTGCCCGTCAGGGACACTCCGCCCGATCCTGGGCAGAATGTCGGCATCACCTTGAACGATCGGGGACGTCAGTTGGCTGGTGGTCGGTTGGGAGCCGACGCCGAACGGATCGATGGAATCCTGCTCTCCTCGACGGAGAGCACCGTCACCGTCAGCGTCAACCGCGTGCGCAGTCTGCGCGGTTCGAACTCCATCTGGGCCGGTGAACAGGTGGAAATCCCGAGGGAGGGGATTCGTGGCTTCCAGGAGCGCCAGCTCTCGAAGGGTAGGACGGCGATGCTGGCAGTGGGGCTCGTGGTCGGGGCCGTTGCCATCGCGTCGCTGGTCTCGCTGACGGTGGGAGGGAATGGTCGACAGCCGTTCCCGGATCTGTGCCCGCCGGCCTGCGGACCGAACGAGCAGTAGCCGACTGGTATCGACACTTTCTCGCACTTCTTCCGGAGTTCTATCTGATGCGTATCGCTCGATTCGGCATGCTTGGCGCGCTGGTGCTCGGTGCGGCAGCCTGCCAGACTGACGACGGGGGTCCGACCCGTCCGAACATCCCACCGCTGGCGTTCGTCCGGTACATCAATGCGGTGCCGGATACGAACAACACGACGGTTCGCTTCCTGAGTCAGGTGCAGTACGTGCCGACGACGATCTCCAACGTCGGCTACCGTTCGGTGAACCAGGGCAACTACCAGGCGACCGAGGCGGGCACGCACCGCTTCCGCGCCTTCACGTACGACCCGAACCTCAGCCAGAGCAACCCGAACGGCGCGGTGACGGAGCAGCTCGCCGACACCACGTTCACGTTCGTCGCCGGCAACTACTACACGATCCTGCACGCGGGGTATGCGCGCGCCGGTCAGTTGCCGCAGCAGCAGATGTACATCCTCAACGATGCCGTCACCGATCCGGGTGCGAGCGTCGGGGTCCGCGTGATTCATGCGGCGCTCGGCTTGCCGGCCGGCGTCAGCAACGTGGACGCGTACTACACGCCGGGCGCGAACGATGCGCTCGGAGGCACGCCGGCGGTCTCGGCGCTGACGTACGCGACGGCCTCGACCTACGCGACGCTTCCCGCTGCGGCGGTCGCGGCGCAGGTCGCCCACGCGGGCACGACGACGCGTGAAGCCGGCGCGGCCGCTCCAGATGGTGTCGCGGGTACGCCGGCTGCCGATCCGATCGCGGGCGCGACGGTCGGTGGTTCGGTGCTGACGGCGGTCGTCTTCGGCCCCTCGGTGCCGGGTTCGCGCGCCCTGCCGTCGGCGACGTCGTCGGTGGTCTGGTTCGCCGACCTCCAGCCGGCCCGTACCACTCCTGACCTTCCGTGATCAATCGGTAGGGTAGGGAACGCTTGCGCCGAACGGTCGCTAATACCAGTATGGTGTTGGCGGCCGTTCGCCGCTCAAGGAGACTCGTGACCACGCTCCGCGCCAGCTGGACCGTCCGTAGCACCCTTGCCTTGGCGATGTCGCTCCTCTTCGCCTCGGCCGCCGGCGCGCAGGTCGTCCGCGGCATGGTCCGCGCGACCGGAACGCTGATGCCCATCGACCGGGCCACGGTCACCGCGCGCGACTCGGGCGGCACCGTAATGGCGACGGCGACGACCGACCCACTCGGCGGATATGAGTTCCGCCTTCGGCCCGATGTCCCGTTCCAGTTGCAGGTCCGCCGGCTCGGCTACCAAGTGAGCACGGCCGACGTGAAAGCGATTGCCGTCGGCGACACGGTCGACTTCGAGTTCCTGCTCACCGAGGTCGCGACCACGACCGATGCCGTCGTCGTGACCGGCGAGTCGTCGCTGAACGACCGACGGCTCGACGAGGCCACGCGTCGCGGCTGGAAGGTGTACGAGCCGGAGCTCGTCATGCGGCATCGCGACCGCGCACAGACGTTCCTGCAGCTCGTGCAGTCGATGGGGAACCCGTCACTGATCCTGCCGCGCTATGACGGCGACTGCATCAAGACGACGCGCAACAACCGGTGCCTGACCTACGTCGTCGACAACCAGGTGCTCGGGACGAACGCGAACATCCTCCCGAGCGACGTCTACTTCTTCGCGGTGCTGAGTGCGTCCGACTCGCGGATCCAGTTCGGCGACCGTGCCCCGTTCGGGGCGATCGTCATTTACACGCGCTCGCGGCTTGACCGCGTGCAGTCGCCGCGCAACGCCCGGGGCCGGAGGCCCTGAGCCTCCGGCGGGCCCTGCGACGCGCGTCACTGGTTTAGGTTTCTCCTAGACCTCCAACCACCAGCCGAACGAATTGACCGACTTCCTTGCCGCGCTCGTCGCGGCGTTCACGGTCTTCACGCCGATCGCGCAGGGACCCACGGTCCCGGCGCCGCGCGGGTACGTGAACGACTTCGCGAACGTGATCCCGGCCGCCGAGGCCGCTCGCATGGAGCGGCTCATCGAAGCGGTCCGGACGGCGTCCGGCGGTGAGATCGCGATCGTCACGCTCGCCGACCTCGAGGGCCGCGACGTCGGAGACGTCGCGCTGCGGATTGGGCGCGAATGGGGTGTCGGCGCGAAGGCGGCCATCGGCGACCGCGCGCGGAACGCCGGCGTCGTCGTGCTGCTCGTGCCGAAGGAGACGAGTCAGGACGGGCGCGGGTGGATCAGCATCCAGGTCGGCCAGGGCGCCGAGGGATTCATCACTGACGGCCAGTCCGGTGACATCCGGCGCGAGGCGACGCCGCTGCTCGCGCGCGGGGAGTACGGCCCGGCGCTGACGCTGATGACCGGGCGCCTCGCCGAGCGGTATGCAGCGGAGTTCGGGTTCTCGCTCGACTCGACGATCGCGCCGCCTCCGCGGCGCGTGGCAGGACGACAGCCGGGCATCCCCCCGATCGTGTTCCTGATCCTGTTCTTCGTCGTGATCGGGCTCATCAGCGGTGCCGGGCGCCGTGGGCGCCGGCGCGGTGGCATCGACCCTGGCGACATCCTGCTCGCGATGCTGCTCAGCGGTCGCGGCCGGCGCGGCGGCGGGGGCGGGTTCGGCGGGGGCGGGTTCGGCGGTGGCGGGTTCGGCGGGGGCGGGTTCGGCGGGTTCGGCGGTGGTGGCGGCTTCTCCGGTGGCGGCTCGAGCGGGAGTTTCTGAGCATGGCGACGATGACCCTTGAGGATCTCGCGGCACAGCTGCGCAAGGCGCACGCCGATCAACTGACGGCGGTCGTGCTCTACGGCTCGGCGGCGCGAGGCGACACGTCGAAGACGCGCGACCTGAACGTGCTCGTCGTCGTGAAGTCGCTCACGAACGCGGCGCTGCGCGCATCGAGCGCGACGTCCGGCGCGTGGGTCGACGCCGGGAACCCGCCGCCGTTGATCCTCACCGAGACCGAGTGGCGCACGAGCCGCGACGTATTCGCGATGGAGTTCGCCGACATCCTCGAGCGGCACCGCGTCATCGCGGGCGCGCTGCCGGCCGACGACGGTCGCGTCGACGCCTCCCACCTGCGGCACCAGCTGGAGTTCGAGGCGATGGGGAAGCTCATCCGCCTGCGCCAGGGGATCCTCGCGTGCGAGGGCGACGCGAAGCGCGAGCTCACGCTCCTGGCCGCGACGAAGAGCGCGGTGCTCGTGCTCTTCCGGACGCTGTTGCGCGTGCACGGCGAGGCGGCCCCCGACGATCCGATGGAAGTGGCGCGACGTGCGGCGCGGCTCGCGGGCTTCGACGCGGCCCCCTTCCTCGAGGTCATCGCGCACGCGACGGGCGCACAGTCGATCCCCACGGCGCGAGCCGACGCGGTGCTGGAGGCGTACCATGCCGGGTTGCAGGCGTTCGTCGCGCACGTCGATGCGCTCGTGCACGCCGCCGACGGCACCGGGCGGCCCGGCGCCGCGTAGATTACATCGCAAGTCCACCCCATCAGCGACGGAGTGACAGGATGAAGAAGTGGCTCACGCTCGCCCTGCCGATGCTCCTCCTCTCGGCGTGCGGCTACAACACGATCCAGACGATGGACGAGTCGGCGGCCGCGGCGAAGCAGCAGATCGAGGTGCAGCTCCAGCGTCGGGCCGACCTCGTGCCGAACCTCGTGGAGACGGTGAAGGGGTTCGCGGCGCAGGAGACGGAGATCTTCACGCGCGTCGCCGAGGCGCGGGCGGGCCTCGCCGGCGCGGTGCAGGGCGGCAACGTCCAGCAGATGGCGAACGCGAACGAGCAGCTCACCGGCGCGCTCGGCCGGCTCATCGCGATCGCCGAGGCGTACCCGACGCTGAAGAGCGACCAGACGTTCCTGCGACTCCAGGATGAGCTCGCGGGGACGGAGAACCGCATCGCCGTCGCGCGCACGGACTACAACAATGCGGTGCGGGATTACAACGCCTACATCCGGCGCTTCCCGGCGGTACTCACGGCGAAGGTGACCGGGGCGAAGGCGAGGGAGTACTTCGAGGTGACGAACCCGGCGAGCCGGGAGGCGCCGGCGGTGAAGTTCTAAGGTGTGAAAGGGGCTCGCACTCGATCCTGAGTGCGAGCCCCCGTCCCCTTCGCCGTTCTCTGTGCCCGCCGTGGTGACACGCGCCAGGCGCAGGGTGCGATTCAATCGCCTAGTTCGAGTTCGCCCCGGCCGCGATCCGCATCTCGGACTCGGGCAGCACGTACTTGAGCGGGTCGACGGGCTGGCCATCGACATGGATCTCATAGTGCAGGTGGGACGACGTCGAGAGCCCCGAGCTCCCCACCGCAGCGATCAGCTGGCCGCGCGTGACGAGTTGGCCCTTCTTCACCGCGAGGCGCGAGCAATGCGCGAACCGCGTGCGGATGCCGTTGCCGTGGTCGATCTCGAGCGTGAGCCCGAAGCCGCGGTCCGTGCCCGCGAAGACGACGCGGCCGGCGGCCGGCGCGACGATGGGCGTCCCCGTCGGCGCGGAGACGTCGATGCCCTTGTGCGGACGGTTCTCGTGCAGGATCGGGTGGAAACGGCTACGCGTGAACTGGCTGGACAGCCAGCCGCGCGTCGGCAGGATGCTCGGCGTGCTCGCGAACTTCCGATAGTTCTGCTCGAGCGTGTCGGAGACCGTGCGGAAGTTGTCGGAGAGGTCCGCCGCCCGGGCGATGAGCCCCTCGATGTCCGGGCGGCTCGCCCATCCCAGGCGGCCGAGGAACGGCCGCCGACGGTCGGTCAGCGCCTCGGGCACGATCGCGCCGGTGAGGCTGGCGGGGATCAGG
>CAYSAR010000057.1:6016-11142 GCA_964428985.1 uncultured Gemmatimonadaceae bacterium
GATCGGCGATGATCCGCAGCGTATCGTCAATCTCCCGGTAGCGCTGCTCGATTAGGTCGGTCTCGGCCCGAAGCGCCTCGTTCTGGGCTGCCACGAGCCGGGAGCCCGGAGTTCCCCACGGCGTGAAGAGGACGGTGATCGCCCCGGCGATGAGAATGATCCCGATTGCCGCAGACCACCCGATGGCGCGCAGAGTCCACTCCGGGAGCACGTACGTCCGGGAGGCCTCATTGCGGGGCGGGAGGAAGACGACTGTCCAGCGGCGCTTTGGCATGGCCGAAAGCTACAACGCTTTGGGGAACGCGGTCCCGAACAGATGGCGAAGCGATTCGCCACTCGGGACTAGGGGCCTGCATCCACGGACTACGCGGGTCGCCCTACGGTCACCCGCGTAAGTCGGTTTCCGTCACGTTCTTACGACCGAGCGGGAAGTCGTCGTAGGATCAGTCTCAGGACTTCGGCGCCTCGGGCCTCGGGAATAGTCCCTCGCCCTTGCTCACCCGCCACCCCGCGCTGTCGAGCGTCGCCGCAGCGCTGAAGCTCGTGGCCCCGGCCGTTCCCGGGGCGCCGAGCGCCCGCCACAGCTCCTCGGCCTTGCCCGGCATCACGGGGGCGAGGTAGACCGCCTGTCGCGCGAGTTGGCGCGCCAGCGTCGCCAGGACGCGCTCGAGCTCCGGCCGGCTCGCCGGGTCCTTCGCGAGGACCCAGGGCTTCGAATCCTGGATTAGCTGGTTCGCCCGGCCGACCGTCCGGACGATCGCCTCGAGGGCTTCGTGGAGGAGGAAGCCGCGCGACCCATCCACCGCGCCGATCGCCGCCGCATAGTCCGCGCGGTCGGCGTCGTCGACCTCCCCTCGCGCGCCAGCCGGCACGACGCCGCCGCAGAACTTCTCGATCATCGCCGTCGTGCGACTTGCGAGGTTACCGAGCCCGTTCGCAAGCTCGGCCGTGTACACGGCCTCGAACCGTTCCCACGAGAACGACCCATCGCCGTCGAAGGGGATCTCGCGGAGGAGGTAGTAGCGGAACGCGTCCGCGCCGAAGCGCTCGATCGCGTCGGCGAGCTCGAGCTTGACGCCGGCCGACTTCGAGAACCGTTCGCCGCCCAGCGAGATGAATCCGTGCACCCAGACCCGCTCGGGGAGCTCGATGCCGGCGGACATCAGCATCGCCGGCCAGATCACGGCGTGGAAGCGCGTGATGTCCTTGCCGACGACATGGACGCTCGCTGGCCAGCTCGCGCGCGAGCCGGGGAAGAACTGCGCGGTCCAGTAGTTCGGTAGGGCGTCGAACCAGACGTATGTCGTCTGCGTCTCGCCGTCCGAGAGCGGTCGCGGGAACGGCACGCCCCAGTCGAAACGCGCGCGGCTCGCCGAGATGTCCTCGAGTCCCTGGTCGAGCAGCGCGAGGATCTCGTTGCGCCGCGACGCTGGCTGGAGGAACGCGGGGTGCTTCGTGATGTGCTCGCGCAACCGGTCGCGATACGACGAGAGGCGGAAGAACCAGTTCCGCTCGGTCACTTCCTGGAGTTCGCGCGTCGGATGCAGCGCGCAGCGTCCGTCGGAGATGTCGGCGGGCTGCTTGAAGCTCTCGCAGCCGACACAGTAGAGCCCGGTGTACGTGCGCTCGTAGAAGTCGTCGGGGCTGCGCTCGAAGATGCGACGGAGGAGGTCCTGCACGGCGCGATGGTGCTCGGGCCGCGACGTGCGCATGAACTGGTCGTGCGAGATCCCGAGTCGCTGCCACATCGCCTCGAAGCGACCGGCGATGCGATCGACGAACGCGGGCGGCTCGACGCCGGCCTGTGCCGCCGTCTGCGCGACCTTCTGCCCATGCTCATCCATGCCGATCAGGAACCAGACGTCGTTCCCGAGTTGGCGTTGGAAGCGGCAGATCGCGTCGGCGCCGACCTTCTCGAGCGCGTGGCCGAGATGCGGGTCGCCGTTCGCGTAATCGATTGCGGTCGTGAGGTAGAAGCGGGCCATGGTCAGGCGTTCCCAGCCGGCGGATCCCCATCCCCGCGCGGCGGTGGGCCACCCCCGTCCGGACGCCCTCGACGCCCACCGCGCCGTCCGCGCCGGCGGCGCCGGCGCGCGGGCTCGCTCTCGGGCGTCTCCGGCGTCCCACCGCTCGTCGAGGGCGGCGCGTCGAGCGACGGAGACTTCGTGGCGACCGGCCGTTGGATCGTCACGAGCTCCGGCCCCTCAGCGGCGTCATCCTCGCGCGCCTCGGTCGGTTGGGCGGGCGGCAGCACGCCGTCGCCGAGCTCCTCGCGCAGTTGGGCGAGCGGGATCGTGCGCTGTTCACCCGCGGCGTTCCGCAGCGTGACCTGGTCGCGGAAGATGTCGTTCGAGATGACCTTCTCGTCGCCGAGCGCGGTCACGACGATCTTCCCTTCCTTCGGGAAGCGCTTGCGCGCCTGCACGTAGAACTCATGCTCGTGACGCAGGCAGCACATGAGCCGCCCGCAGGTGCCGGAGATCTGCGCCGGGTTCAGCGTCGAGAGTCGCTGGTCCTTCGCCGAGCTCGACTTCACCGGTCGCAGCTCGGGGAGCCACGAGCTCGAGCAAAACTGCCGCCCGCACCGCCCGACGCCATCGAGCCGCCGCGCCTCGTCGCGCACGCCGATGTGCCACATGTGCACGCGCGTTGAGAAGCGCCGCTCGAGCTGGCGCACGAGCTGGCGGAAATCGACGCGCTCCTCGGCGGTGAAGTAGCAGGTGAGCCGGCGGCGGTCCCACTGCCACTCGGTGTCGGAGATCTTCATGTCGAGCTTGAGCTGTCGCACCATCTCGATCGCGGCCTTGCGCACGGCGTCCTCGTCGACGCGCAGGCGCACGGCGGTGTCGACCTCCTGCTTCGTCGCGAGGCGCACGATGCGCGGGAGCTCGCCTTCCTTGAGCGACGCCTTCCCGTGCGTCGTGCCGGCGCGGCGCTTCTCGGCGAGCTCACCGGTCGAGTGGACGCGGCCGAGGTCCTCGCCGCGGTCGACCTGCACGATGACGGCGGCACGGTGCGGCGGCGGGGCCTCGCCGGTCCACGCGTAGAACGCGCGCCGGTTGCCCTTGAACTCGACCTCGACGAGGTGCGTGGCCGCCGCGGTGGCCGGCTCGGCTGCGGGGGCGGTCACTCGTCGAAGGCGCCCATCTTGAGGTACTTCTCGCGCCGCCGGCGCACGAGCCGGTCGGGCTTGATTCGGCGCAGCTCGTCGATGCTGCGCAGCACGGCATCGTGCACCGCCTTCGCGGTGTCGGCGTGGTTCGCGTGCGCGCCGCCCGGCGGCTCGGGGATGATCTCGTCGATGACCTTGAGGTCGAGAAGGTCGCTCGCGGTGATCTTGAGCGACGCCGCGGCCTTCTCGCGCATCTCGGGGCTCTTGCCGTCCTTCCAGAGGATCGCCGCGCACCCCTCGACGGTGATGACCGAGTAGACCGAGTTCTCGAGCATGAGGACGCGGTCGGCGACGCCGAGCGCGAGCGCCCCACCCGAGCCGCCCTCGCCGATCACCGTCGCGACGATCGGCACGGTGAGCTGGCTCATCTCGAGCAGGTTGCGCGCGATCGCCTCCGACTGCCCGCGCTCCTCGGCGCCGAGGCCGGCCCACGCGCCCGGGGTGTCGATGAACGTGATCACCGGCACGTGGAACTTCTCGGCGAGCTTCATGAGCCGCAGCGCCTTGCGGTAGCCCTCGGGGTGGGGCATGCCGAAGTTGCGATGCAGGTTCTCCTTCGTGTCGCGCCCGCGCTGGTGCCCGATGATCATGACTGTCTCGCCGTCGAGGCGGGCCCAGCCGCCGACGATCGACGGGTCATCGCGGAACGCGCGGTCGCCGTGCAGCTCGATGAAGTCGGTGAACGCGAGACGGATGTAATCGAGCGTGAACGGCCGCTTCCCCGACCGCGCGACCTGCACGCGCTGGAGCGGCGTGAGGTGGCGGTAGATGTCGCGCCGCATCTCCCCGAGCTTCTCCTGGAGCGGGGCGATCTGCTGGTTCACGTCGAGCTTGCGCTCCTCGGCGACCTTGCGGATCTCCTCGATCTGCTTCTCCAGCTCGGCGATCGGTTTCTCGAACTCGAGTGCGGACGTTCCCACGGTCAGCCTCCACGCACGAGACGAACGCGCTCCGGGCCCAAGAGGGCCCGGAGCTCCATCAGGGCAGGTCCGGCGGTCGACAACTTGAGGGAGGACGAGCGCAGGCGCGCCGGGCTCCCATCCGGACCCTTCCAACGTAGCTCCAGCGGCGCCGCTCCGGGATGGGCGACGACGACCTCGCGCACGTCCCGCATGACCTCGGCCGGGAGGCCGGCGTCAGGGTCGAGCTCGAGGCTCACCGAGAACTGGCCGGCGGCGCGCAGCTCGGCGAGGCGCGTGACGGTCTCGACGATGAACGTCGGGTTGTCGGCGTCTTGGTCCCGACGCGAGTAGCCGCCCCTGATGAGGACCGGGACGTCCGTCGTCACGCGGTCGCCCATCGCCGCCCACGCCTCGGGGAAGACGAGCAGCTCGGCCGAGCCGGAGAAGTCCTCGACCGTGATGCGCGCGAACTCGGCGCCGCTCTTCTTGCTGACCTGCCGCTTGATCGCGGTGACGACGCCGGCGAGCGACATCGACTCGGGGCTCCAGGTGCCGAGCTGCGAGACGGTGTGCGTCGCGAGCAGCTCGCATTCGGCGCGGAACGGCTCGAGCGGGTGGCCCGAGATGTAGAACCCGAGGATCGCCTTCTCGAGCGTGAGGCGCTCGGCCTCGGCGAGGGGCGGGATGTTCGGAAGCACGGGTTGGAGGGGTGCCGGCGTATCGGCGTCGCCGCCGAGCTCGCCGAAGAGCGAGCCCTGGCCGGTCGCGATCTCGGCCTGTGCGAGCGACGCCGATTGCATCGCGCCGTCGAGCGCCGCGACATACTGTGCGCGATGACCGCCGAGCCCGTCGAGCGCGCCGGCATGGATCAGCGCCTCGAAGACGCGCTTGTTGCAGGTGCGGAGGTCGATGCGCTCGCAGAGGTCGTAGAGGGACGTGAACGGCGCCGACTCGCGCGCGGCGATGATCGACTGCGCGGCGGAATGGCCGACGTTGCGGATGGCGCCGAGCCCGAAGCGGATGCGCGTGTCGCCGACGACGGTGAACTTCCA
>CAYSAR010000058.1:0-10925 GCA_964428985.1 uncultured Gemmatimonadaceae bacterium
GGGCGATGTCACGCAGGGCCACGACGTCCAGCCCGCTGTAGCCGGTGTTCGGCGTGCAGGCATGGTTCTGAGGCGCCCAGGCCGCGGCCTCTTCGTCCCAGAGCACGTAGACCTCGTCGCTCAGGGGGTAGGCGTACTGCCGGAACAGCCTACGCGCGGGCTCGCTCCAGTGTTCGTCCACGTGCCGGCGCGTCACGATGCGCTGCGCGCGCTCCTCGCCGCGAAAGACGACGTCGCCCGCCTTGATTGGCTCCCGCGCGACGATGCCGAAGCCGGCGATCGTGTTCCCGCGCATGACATGGCGCCGGCGCTTCCGGCGGTGCCGTGCGAGTCCTTCCTCGATGATGCGCTTGAGGAACCCCGCCTGTCCCAAGCCATCGACCTTGAGGATGTGGTCGGCCGATCCCTCGTAGCCCTCGGAATAGAACACCGAGCAGGTGAAGTTCACCTCGAGGAAGTGCAGCGTGCCGGCGGCGTCGAGCCGGAAATCCATGCGCGCGTACCCGACGCCGTTGAACCCGCGAAAGATCCGTTCGGCGGCGCTCACGAGCCGCGCGTGCAGCGTCTCATCACGCACGCGCACGTTCGCGTCGGGGTGCAGCTCGCTCGTCTTGAGCGCGTAGCTCTTGAACCGGTGCCCCTCCGGGAACACATACTCGATCGGCGCGAGCGCCGTGCACTTGTCGCCCCCCGTCGGATCGGCGACGACGAGCACGGTGAACTCGCGCCCGTCCACGTACTCCTCGACGAGCAGCTCGGGGTACTCGTCGATCGTCGCGCGGACCTTCGCGTCGAGCTCCGTCTCATCCTGCACGAGCGAATGCTCGTCGACGCCGAGCGAATCGCCGGCCTTCGCCGGCTTCACGAAGAGCGGGTAGCGGAGCTTCGCCTCGCGCACGAGCCGCGCCGCGTCGTCCATGGGGCCGACGAGCACGTGCAGCGGCGTGTCGACGTCCATCGTGTGCGCGACGTACTTCATGAGGACCTTCGGCGGGTCATAGAGCGTCGCCGTCGGGCCGGTGTAGGGGAGCTCGAGCGCGTCCATCGCGTGGATCACGTCGACGGACGGCACGTCCCACTCGAGGTATCCCTCGCAGAGGTTCACGAAGATGTCGTAACCCTTGCGCGAGAGTTCCTTGAGTTGGCGGTACGTCGAGAGCTTGTTGAGCGCGACGTGATCGACGACGTGCCCCGGCATGAGGGCCGAGAGGTCGCGCGGCGGATCGTAGTTCGCGTAGTCCACCGCGGAGGTGGAGTAATCGGGCTGGAGGACGCAGATCCTCATGCATGCCTCCCCGCTGCAGGCGCCCCGGAGCGCCCACGGCGGTTGCCCGACCCTCCCTTCCTCACGCGATGGCTCACGCGATGGCCCTCGCGACCGCCGGCTCTGCGCGCGCCGGCCGGATGGCGAGGTTGATCAACTCCCGCACGAGATGGCTGAACGGCGCCTTCTCGAACTTGAGGATGGCGCCGATGCTCGTGTACGCCTCGTCCTCGGAGAGGCCGCACTGCGCGTTGACCTCGAGCACGAAGAGCTCCCCGGTTGCGCGGTCCTGCCGCAGGTCGACGCGGCCATAGCCGCGCCCGCCACACGCCGCATACGCCTGCCAACTCACCTCGCGCAGCCGACGCACGAGCCCGCGCGGCGCACGGCGGTACTGCCAGAGGTCGGCATCGTCCGGGAGCGGGTCCTCGGTCTCGTACATGCCCCAGAGCCGATCGAACGACAGGAAGCGTTCCTCGGGGGGCAGCACTTCATTGAACGCGCGCTCGACCGGCGCATAGATGATCGCGTGGTCGCGGTCGGTATGGTCCCCGACGATGAACACGGTGAACTCGGGCCCGTCGACGAAGCGCTCGGCGATCACGCCGCCCGACGCGAGGTCCCAACCATGGTAGCCCTTGTCGAGCCGGCGCAGGGCCGCGGCGAGACCCTGCGGCGATCGCACGACCGACTTCGTCGTGATCCCCATCGAACCGGCGGAGATCGCGGGCTTCAGGATGAGCGGCTTGCCGAGCCGGTCGAAGATGCCGCGCCGCGACGAGCCGTCGCGGTCGAGCACCTCCCACGGGGATGTCGGCACGCCGGCGCGGTCGAACGCCTGCTTCATGTCGATCTTCGACGTCGTGATGTCGAAGAAGCGTTCGTCGGCACCGGTGTAGCGGATGCCGGCGGACTCGAGCGCACGGATGACGCTGAGGCCGGGCGAGCCGTTCAGCTCATCACCGTCGCAGAGGTTGATGACGAGCGGTTCGCGACCGAGGGCGGCGGACTCCGCGACGATCAGTTCGATCGTGCGGAGGTGGTCGCGCAGCGTGAGCGGCTGCCACCGCCATTCGAGCCCGAGGTCCTCGAGCGCGCGCGCATACTCGGCGCGGCTCTGCGAGAAGTCAGCGTACCAAGCGATCTCTTCGTCCTGCGTCTCCACGAGGGGCGCGAGCACCCACACCAGCAACGGTGTGTCGGATGGTCTCGCGAAGGGGAGACGCGCCGCCTTCATGCGGCGTGTTTGGATCGCATGGAGCAACAATGTATGCGTTCTTTCGAAAAGCGCACGGGGGGAGGGCGGGATATCTTTGCGCGCTGACACCAGGTGAACCCGAGCATCGTAGGTCCAGCCATGCAGACCGCGACGAACGTGAAGGTCCCGACGAACCGCCAAGAGCTGAATTCGCTCGCGCTCCAGCGCGATGAGCTCGTCCGGCAGATCGATGACCTGCGGGGCGAGCAGAGTCGGCTCATCCAGCAGCGACATGACGCGACGGCGACGAACAGCACGAGGGAAGTCAACGACTTCACCGAGCGGATCGCCGAGGTCGGGGTGCGGCTGCGTCGGCTCGGGCAACAGAAGCTCGCGGCGGACGACGGGATCACGGCGGCGCTGGCGGCGGGGGTGGCGACGCAGGGTGAGACGCCCGCAGGGATCCCGGGGCAGACCACCGAGATGCCACCTCCGCTACCGATGGACTTCCGGCCGCCGATGGACGCGGAGTCGCGGGCGTCGATCATCGCCGGTGGCCTGCTCGGCCTCTCGTTGATCGCGTTCGCGTTCTATCGGTGGGGGAAGCGCACCGCGCGGCGGCTCGCCGGCACACCGGCGGCCGGCGGGCAGGACCTCAAGGAACTCCGCAACGCCGTCGACACGATCGCGCTCGAAGTCGAACGCATCAGCGAGAACCAGCGGTTCGTGACGGCGCTGCTCAGCGAGAAGACGCCCGAGCAGATGGCGCAGCTCCAGGCGCGGGTGGAGCAGCATCGAGGCACGTGATGCGGGATGCGGGATGCGGGGGGCTGACTCGAGATGCGATGACTGAGTCGAGAGGCGGGAGGCGAGGGGCTTCTCGCATCCACCCTCGAATCTCGCCTCTCGACTCACTCATCGCATCTCGAGTCCACCCCCGGATCCCGCATCGACTAAGGCCGAGATAGGGAGAACTGCTTCACCCGCTCGACGCCGAGGGTATCCTCGTCAAGGACGAGCAGGTAGTCCGCCCCGAACTCGAGGATATCGCTGAAGCGCGGCGCCTCCATGCGGCACTCGAAGCGGCCGTCGCGGCGGAACGCCACCCACCGCCAGACGGTCGAGTCCGACGGCAGTTGGTACTCGCGGACCCAGATGCGGCCGTCGCGTCCGAGCTCGAGGCGCGAGAACGCCGGGAACCGCTCGGCCACGGGGCGGCCTTCGCCAGCTTGCGACTCGAGGAAACCCGGCGGTGGAGGACGCCGTCCGCCCAGCAACCGCGCGCGTTCACGAGCTCGTGCGGCCTCGATGTCCTTCGACGTGATCTCTTGGCTCACTCCGGTCCAGCGAATGATGCGGTCGATGGGCGTTCCGTCGGCGGTCGTCCGCACCGTGAGCTCGCGCGTCGACCCATGGCCGATCACGATACGATCCCCTCTCGCCGCGACGCGCCCGAACGACTCGAACAATGGATAGACGTACAGGTTCGACGTCTCGACGACCATGCCATAGCGACCGTAGTCGAGCGTCGCGACGGTGTCCGCGAGCATGCCGTCCTCGCCATAGAGCAGCACCGCGAGGTGATGCATCGGGAAGCGCTCGCCGGTCCCGCGCGGGTCGTCCTCGATCGCGAGTACGAGCCGTCCGTCGTCGAGCACGTCCATCGAGGCGGGCGAATTGAAGATCCGCGGCTGGGGATCGACGAAGCGTAACCAGCGACCCTCGGAGTCGAACTCGAGGAACTGGAACGGCCGCAAGTCACCGACGAGGATCGTGTCGCCCGGCAGCGGGTGCAGGTAGAACGGGTCGGTGAACTCGCCGGGGCCTTCGCCTTGCCGGCCCGACGCGCGCAGGTAGCGACCATCGGGCCCGTAGTATCGGATCTGATGCGTCAAGCGGTTCGCGAGGACGACCCGGCCGTCCGAGAGTCGCGTCGCGCCGGCGACTCGGCCGAGGACGTACTCCTCGCCCATCGTACCATTCGCCTCCTCCTCGCCGATCGACATCGTCGGCGCCGCCGCGACGGCGCAGCTCGCGTCGAGCCGCAGGAGGTCGTTCTCGACGATCGCGACGCCAGCCGAGTCGCGCGTGACGATGGGATCGGTCGCGGGTTCGCCGCCGGTGCAGGCGAGCGTGGCGAGGGAGAGGGCGAGGATCGCGGCGGCAAGGGGTGGTCGCATGCCGCTACGATAGCACTAACAGGTGCGCGCCGCCTGCGCCGCCTGGCGGTACTTCGCCGGGCTCATCCCGGTCACCGCGCGGAAGACGTTCGAGAAGTGCGCCTGGTCGTAGAAGCCGGCGCGCAGCGCGATGAGCGACGTGCGCTCCTCGGTGTTCACGAGTTCCCCCGCCGCCCACTCGATGCGCAGCTGGCGCACGCGCGCGCCGACGGTCATGCCGAACCGCGCGCGATACGCGCGCGCGAGCGTCGACGCGTTCACGCCGACGGCCTTCGCGACCTCGCTCAACGAGAGCGACTTCGTGAACTCGTCGCGGATCATCTCCTCGGCGCGCCGCAGCCAGGCCGGGAGGTCGTGCGCCGGCCCCACCGACCGCTCGCGCGCGAGCCGCGCGAGCAACTCGAGCAACAGGCTCTCGATCACGAGCGTCGCGGCGTCGTCCGGCGCCTCGAGCTCGGCGACGAGACGGCGGACCATCGGCGCGAGGCGCGAGCGCGGCATGACGAACTCGCCCGAGAGCATGCGCAGGATCGCCGCGCTCTCGACGAAGCGGGAGCGCGAGATGTCGATACGGATGCCACGCGCCGGCGCGTGCGGGAACCAATCGGAGTGCGTCTCGCCGGCGGCGGTGAGCTTGAGCGTGTCGGTCTCGCAATCGAGCGCGCGACCGCGCGCGTACTCGGTGAAGCGCCCGTCGATCACATAGCAGAGCGTCGGCTCGGGATGCGAGTGCGCGGCGAGCCGCGAGCCGGCGGCGTGGACGCCGGCGTGGACCTCGAAACCGGGAACGGTGACATGCAGCGGGCGCGGCGCGGCCTTGGCGTCCTTCACGGGCGTGACCATCCGGCGGGGTTACGACTTCCAAGCACGTCCGGCCGGTACAAGACGGTGCTCCTCGCCTTCCATACCCTCAAGGCGTCTGATCACGTCACAAGCAAGCTTGGGGGGAACGATGCGCATACTCGACAGGGCGACCCGTCGCCGCGTGGCCGCCGCGGCGATTGCGTTCATCGCCGCCGCCGCGTGCGGCGGCGATGGCTCGACCGGCAACGATGACACTGGCGGCAACACCGGACCCGGCCCGGGCAACAACACCCCGACGCCCGTCGCCGCGCTCCAGGTGAGCATGCTCTCGACCGGCGACGGCTACGGCAACGACATCAACTCGTTCTCGCCGGGGACGGGGCACGTGACGCTCAACGGCACGGTCACCTGGAACAACGCGAGCGGGGTCATCCACAACGTCACGTTCCAGACCGCGGGGTCGCCGGCGAACGTCGCGAATCTCGCGAGCGGCGGCGCGACGAGGACGTTCGGGACGGAGGGGACGTTCAACTATCAGTGTACGAACCATCCGGGGATGTCGGGGTCCATCGTCGTTCATCCTTGAACGGCAGAGGGCCGCGGCCGGAGCACGACCTCGTGCCGCGCGCCGTCGTCCACCAACACGATCTCGTCGCCTTCCACGGTGCGGCCGTCCACTGAGATCGCCGCGCCGCTCCGCTGGATCGTGGCCGGTGACTCCACCGTGATCTCATACGTGCTCCCGCCGTAGCGGTACTCGATCTCGTATCGCGCCCACGTCGCCGGCACGCGCGGGTCGATGCGCAGGCGGTCGCCGCGCTTCGTGAAGCCGAGGATCGCCTCGAGCCCGACGCGATACATCCAGCTCGCCGACCCCGTATACCACGTCCACCCGCCGCGGCCGACGTTGCCGTTCGCGGTGTACACGTCGGCCGCGACGACGTACGGCTCCACCTTGTACGTCGCGACGCCCTCCGGTGAGTCGCCGTGCGTGAGCGGGTTGATCATCTGGTACAGCTCGTACGCGCGCGTGCCGTTGCCGCACTTCGCCGTCGCGAGCACGGCCCAGAGCGCGGCATGCGTGTACTGCGCGCCGTTCTCGCGCACGCCCGGCAGGTATCCCTTGATGTAACCGGGATCGCGCGGCGTCTTGTCGAACGCCGGCGTGAGCAGCTTGATGAGCCGCGCGCGCGGGTCGACCAAGTGCTGCTCGAGCGACTTCATCGCCTGCACGCGCCGCGTCTCGTTGCCCAAGCCCGAGATCACGCTCCAGCTCTGCGCGATCGAGTCGATGCGGCACTCGTCGTCGCTCGCGGTGCCGAGTGGCGAGCCATCGTCGAAGTACGCACGCCGATACCATTTGCCATCCCAGGCCTCGCGCTCGGCCGCCTCGGCGTACGCCTTCGCCTGCGCGCGGAACGCCTCGGCGGCGTTCTTGTCGCCGCGCGCCTCGACATGATCGGCGAAGCCGAGCAGCGTGTCGCCGAGGAACCAGGCGAGCCAGACGCTCTCGCCCTTCCCTTCGATGCCGATGCGGCTGAAGCCGTCGTTCCAATCGCCCGAGCCGATGAGCGGGAGCCCGTGCTGACCGTTCGTGCATGCGCGCCGCAGCGCGCGCAAGCAGTGCTCGTAGACGCTCGCGCGCTCCTCGGTGACCCCGGGAAGGTCGTAGATCTCGTGCTCGTGCGGCTCGAGCTCGCGCATCGTGACGAACGGCACCTCTTCGTCGAGCACGCTCGCGTCGCCGGTCACGCGCACGTACTGGTCGACGACATAGGGCAACCATGCGAGGTCGTCGGTGAACTTCGTGCGCACGCCGCGCCCGCTGTCGGGATGCCACCAGTGCTGGACGTCGCCTTCGGGGAACTGGCGGGAGGCCGCGCGAAGGATGTGGGCGCGCGCGACCGCCGGCTCGGCATACACGAACGCGAGCACGTCCTGTAGCTGGTCACGGAAGCCGAACGCGCCGCTGCTCTGGTAGAGCGCCGAGCGGGCCCACATGCGGCAGGCGAGCGCTTGGTAGAGTGCCCACCGATTCACCATCGCGTCGAACGAGGGCTCGGGCGTGCGCACGGTGATCACGCTGAGCCGGCGGCGCCATGCGTCGCGACTTGCGTCGGTCGCGCGGATCGCGCGGTCGGTGTCGAGGTAGCGATCGAGCAGCTCGAGCGCCTGCGGCTCGTCCGCCGCGGCGCCGAGCAGCGTGACGACGGTGCGCTCCTCGCCGGGCTCGAGCACGAGCTCGCACTGGAGCGCGGCACAGGGATCGAGGCCGAGTCCCGCGCCTTGCGAGAGCTCACCGCGGCGGAGGCCACGCGGTCGTGCCGTCGTGCCGTTGCGGCCGAGGAAGGCGCGGCGGTCGGCCGTGTACGAGACGAGCGGTTCGCTGATCGCGCTGAACGCGACCCATCGCGAGTAGGTCGGATCGAAGTGATTCCGCGCGAGCACGGCGCGCCGCCCGGGATCGAACGCGGTGCGCACGCGGAGCTGCGTCTGCTCGCGCGTGACGCCGAGCGTCCACTCGACGTACGAGGTCACCGAGAGGCGGCGGCGTGTCTCACCCCGGTTCGCGACGCGCAGCACGGCGACCTTCACGGGGTCGTCGCCGGCCATCGCCATCGTCAGGTGCGTCGCGATGCCGTCGTGCGCGACCTCGAACGTCGACGCGCCCGCTTGGTGCTCCACCGCATAGACGGAGCCGTCGGCCGGCGGCGCGGGCGCGGGCGTCGCGCTCCACGTCCCGCCCGTCTCCATGTCCTGGAGATAGAGCACCTCGCCCGTCGGATCGGCGACGGGATCGTTGTGCCAAGGCGTGAGCCGGAAGAAGTACGAGCTCCCCGCCCACGACGAGCCGGCGCCGCGTTCGCTCACGACGAACCCACCGCGCTCGTTCGCGACGACGTTCGCCCATGGCGCCGGCGGCAGGTGATCGGCGCGCACGCGCAGGCGATAGTCGAGTGCCTCGGTGAGGCCGCCGTGGCCGTTCTCGCCGACGAGCGCCTCGCCGCTCGGCTCCACCGGGAGGAAGCGCTCCATGCGCGCGTGCCGCGGCGTGAACGCGTTGTCGAAGCTCACCTCCTCGGCCTCGCGCGAGTCGGCGAGGATGCGCGCGAGCGTGCGACCGTCGCAGGGGATCTCGATGCGCGCCGTCGCGCGCAGCGTCGCCATCGCGTCCTCGTCGAGCACCTCGCGGCGGCGCACGAAGATGCCGCCCGGCCCGTCGGCGACACCGGCGCCGCCGGACGCCATCATGACCTGCGCGATGCGCTCCTGCATCTGCTGGATGTAGCTGTGCGGGTGCGCGTCGACGACGACGAGGTCGACCGTCATGCCGCGCCGGCGCCAGTAGCGGTGCGCGGCGAAGAGCCGCTGGAGCGTCGGGAGCCCGTCCATCTCCTCGATCGTCGCGAGCACGATTGGATTGTCGCCGGAGATGCCGTGCGCCCAGAGGCGCTGCTGCCACCCTTCGCCCTCCTCGAGGTTCGTACGCGACGCGCGCAGCTCGGCTGACGCGTAGAGCAGGTTCCCCGCGAGGTCCTGGAAGACCGCCGCCTCGGCGGGCGTGATGTCAAGTTCCTGGAGCTCGATCTGCGTCGTCGTCCATGCGAGGTCGAGGGCGCGCTGCGCCGAATGCGGCTCGTGGTAGCGGCCGGCGAGCTCGAGCGCGCGGGCCTTCGACGTCGCGACGATCGTCGTGAACGCGACGCTCGCGGCTTGGCCCGGGCGCAGCCGCACGCGCGTGCGCAGCGCGTAGACGGGATCGAGCACCGCGCCGGTCGTCATCGACAACGGCCCGACCTCGTCGAGCGCCGCCGGGTCGCGCGGCGTGCGCCCGCGCCCGACGAACCGCGCGCGGTCGGTCTCGCAGCTCGTCGTGCCGACGCGGTCCTTGCCGCCGTCGACCACGTGCACGCACCAGAGCGTGCGCTCGCCGGCGCGGCGGGGGCGCCGCGTCGCGGTGATCGCGGTGCACCACTCGTGGTACTCGGTCTCGACGAACAGGTTGCCGAACGCCGGGTGCGCGAGGTCGGCGGCGCGCGGCTGCAGCACGACCTCGCCATAGCTCGTGAGCTCGACCTCGCGCACGCTGTCGCCGTTGTTGCTCACCGTCACGCGGCGCACCTCGGCCGAGTCCTCGGGAACGACGACGATCTCGGTGCGCGTCTCGACGTCGCCGTCGAGCCGGAGCAGCGTGACGCGGTCGGTCGCGAGCGAGGCGCGGTAGAAGTCGGCCGGCGCGCAGGTCGGCTGGTGGCCGGCACTCCACGTGCGACCGGTCGAGACGTCCTTTACGTAGATGAACTCGCCCGTCGAGTCGGTCGTCCCGTCGGCGCGCCAGCGCGTGACCGCGAGATCCTCGTAGCGGCAGTAGCCGCTCCCGACGTGGCTCACCATGACGGTGAGCGGCGCGTGGCCGAGCAGGGCGACATGGGGCTGCGGCGTGTCGGGACGCGCGATCTCGCGCACGACCGGTCGCACGGTCGTCGCCTCCGGCAGGAGCTCCTGCGGTGGCGCGGCCTGCGGCTCCTGGAAGACGAGCCGCCGCGGGATGCGTTCGTCGAGCAGCAGCGCCGTCGCGCGCACGATCGGATCGGCGTGGAAGCGCCGCTGCCAGCGATTCTGCTGCAGCGCGTTCGCGAGCGCGACGATCGTCATGCCGACGTGGTGCGCCATGTGCGTCCTCACGATCGCGAACCGGCCGTCCGTCTCGGGGCGCGTGTAGTCGAGCGCGTCGTAGAACCCGAGGTCGCCGAGCGCGCCCTTCGTCTCGAGCAGGCGCAGGTTCTCGAGCGCACGCTCGGGCGCGACGAGGAGCGCGAGCGCCGTCGCGTACGGCGCGACGACGAGGTCCCGCGCGAGCCCGCGCTTGAGACCGAGGTCGGGGACGCCGAAGGCCCGATACTGGAACGTGAGGTGCCGGTCGCGGACGTTGTACGCGCTCTCGCTGACGCCCCAAGGCACGCCGCGCTCGACGCCATACGCCATCTGCCGCTGGAGCGCGCCGTCATACGTCTCGGCCAGCAGCGTCGACGGATACGAGTGCATGACGAGCAGCGGCATCAGGTACTCGAACATGCTGCCGCTCCACGACACGAGCGCGGCGGCGCCGTTCGCGTACGTCAACGTGCGCCCGAGCCGGAACCAGTGGTCGAACGGCACGTCGTGCTTCGCGATCGCGACGAAGCTCGCGAGGCGCGCCTCGCTCGCGAGCAGGTCGTACGACGAGGCGTCGAGCGTGTGCGTGCCGGTGTGGTAGCCGATCGCGAAGAGGTTCCGCGACGCGTCGTACAGGAACCGGAAGTCCATCTCCATCGCGAGCAGCACGGCACGCTCGGCGAGGTCCTCCATGCCGAGTTCGACGCACGCCTGCCGCACGGCGATGAGGTGGCCGGCGAGGTTGCCGCTGTCGACCGTCGAGACATACGCCGGCTCGAGCACGCGCAAGTCCTCGAGCGAGGACCAGTTATAGAAGTGGCCG